>CBDULE010000112.1:0-3988 GCA_965367995.1 uncultured archaeon
CGAGATCTACACCGTCTAATTCGTCGGCAGCGTCAGATGTGTATAAGAGACAGTCATTACGCTCAGCTCCAAGGGGGCTCATCATCTAATTCCTAAGAAATATTTCATTAAAAATAAGAGGATTTTAAGAGATATTACCTCTTCTTTGAGCTAGAGAAGAAGTAATTCTCAATAACATGCCAGTTTGCATATATATGCATCATTGCTCCGATTGCGCGTTTCCAGCGAATATATGGAGATTTAGTAATATATTCTTTAAACCAAATAGTTCTGTAAACTCTTTAAACTCTAGTAGTACCCCACATATGATAACTATTATTCCGCATATAAGCAGTACCGCTACAGCTATTTTTCTTAGATTAATGAGCGCTTTAGGGCCTTTCTTTTGTACGTAAATCAAAGCTAGAAATCCCAACAAGATGGATATTAAAAGAATAATGATGGCAAGATTATAGTTTATTACGCCCTTAGAGCTTATTCCACTAAAACCTTTTCCTAGAGCCTCTAGTATATCATAATCCTCGCTATATATTCTGACGATGAAAAGAAAATGCCATCATTTTAAAGTTTATGAAAGAATTGTCTAGACAGAGGCTTTAGCTAACATTCCATCTTCAAAACTCACTTGCGGTTTCTTAATTTTTCTCATCAATTTAATTGAGTAACATTTATTAATATGCCCCTAATAAACTACTATGGTGATTAAGGATGACAGTCAACGTGGTTGTTGGCGGATTCTTTGGTGATGAAGGAAAAGGAAAAATCGTATCTTATATTGCCTATAAAGATAAACCAGACATTGTTGTAAGAGGAGGAGTAGGACCAAACGCTGGACACACAGTTTATTATAAGGGAAAGAAATTTAAGCTAAGACAGGTTCCTAGTGGATTTGTTAATGAGAATTCTCGTCTTTTAATAGGACCGGGAGTTCTCGTGAATCCAAAAATATTCCTTAAGGAGGTGAACGAGTTAGGTCTAACCCCAGAAAGGGTTGGTATTGATTATCAAGCTGGAATTATTGAAGAGAAACACATCGAGAGAGATAAAAAACCAGATCTTCAGGGAAGATTAGGTACAACAGCTAGTGGGTGTGGTCCAGCGAATGCGGATAGAGCTCTCAGAACTTTGAAAATAGCAAAGGATGTTCAGGAGTTAAGACCTTATCTTACGGATGTTCCTCAAGAGCTTCACGATGCTATAGATGATGGCAAATATATCCTAGTGGAGGGAACTCAGGGAACATTTCTTTCCTTATGGCATGGTACCTATCCTTATGTTACAAGTAAAGATGTGACGGCATCAGCCATCTTGTCTGACGTAGGAATTGGTCCTTTGGACGTTGATAATGTAATAGTAGTATTTAAGGCCTATGTTACTAGAGTGGGTCCAGGACCTCTCCCAAATGAATTAAGTGAAGATGAAATAAAGAGGAGAGGTTGGGTTGAAATTGCTACGGTTACAGGCCGTGTTAGAAGAGCTGCTCCATTCAACTTTGAATTAGCGAGAAGGGCTGTAAGGTTAAATAGTGCAAATATAATTGCGCTTACTAGATTAGATGTGGTTTATCCAGAAGTTGCGGGAGTTAGGGATTATGATAAGCTAAGCGATAGGGCAAGGAATTTTATAGAAGAAATTGAGAAGAAGGTCGGAGTTAAGGTTAAGATTATCAGTACTGGTCCCGGTATATTAGATACAATAGATCTAAGATAGGAATCATTTATGTCATGGCCAGAAGTAATGTTCAAAGAAAAAGCTCATATTTTTTTAAGAATAATGAATAAGAGATGGAGCGTTGCTCCATTGGAGGCAGCAGCGATAGAGAAGATACTACTCAGATTTGATTTTCCAAGAGCGAGGATACTTGATCTAATGTGCGGGAATGGAAGACTTGCTGTATACCTTGCAGAGAAGGGTTATGAGGTCGTAGGGGTGGATTTCTCAGAATTATTCATAGAGGATGCTAAGAAGAGAGCTAGACTTATGGGAGTATCGGATAAGACGGAATTCCTTGTTGTGGATATTAGAAATCTTTACGAAAGCTTGAAAGATTATGCTCCTTTTGATGTAGTCCTAAACTTTTGGACTTCCATTGGATATTATGGAGAAGAAGTTGATTTCAAAATGTTTAAAGATGCGAGAAAGCTTACTAATGAAGGCGGAATCTTCATAATCGCGGACACAATATCAAAGGAAAGTCTTCTGATGAACTTTAATCCCTCAACCTATTCCGAATTTGATGACTTAATTATTCTTCATAATGCACATTTTGATCCGGTGGAATCCATTATAGATGATCTATGGAGATTTTATGAAAAGAGAGGTCCCAATCTGTTTTTCCTAGATTCCATTAGAGTAAGAGTAAGAGTGTATAGCCTTTCAGAGATTAAAAGTCTACTAGAGAAGGCTGGATGGAAGGTTATAGCAGCATATGACTCAATCTTTACTTTAGAACCAGCTAAAAAATTTAGTGAAATAAATATCGTAGCTAAAGCAGTTACGGAATCTATAAAAGACGAAGTTTACTTTTTCTAAAGTTTTACAGTAATTTAAGTTTCTTCTATATCGCTCTATAAACTCCTCAAATCAGCCTTATAATAATTACGAGCAACACTGTATATTTCTAGCTAAGGATAGGATTGTTGACCTTTTCAAGCGGTTTCTATTTTTCATAAAGATCAAGTGAGGTGATTAGGGAATGGGCGAAATTAGGGTTGCAATCGCTGGACTTGGAAACTGTGCATCCGCATTAGTTCAAGGGGTTTACTACTATCAAAATGCTAAAGAAGATGACATAATCCCCGGATTGCTCCACGTGGTCTTTGGAGATTATCATGTGAGAGATATAAAATTTGTTGCAGCATTTGATGTTGATATTAAGAAGATAGGGAAGGACATAAGTGAAGCGATTTTTGCGGAGCCTAATAAGCTCCCTAAATTTGCCCACGTACCTAGACTTGGGGTTAAAGTTTTACCAGCACCCATATTAGATGGCGTTGCTCCTCATATGAAGGATACATTTACACCATATGATCCAAATGAGATAGAACCTGTAGATGTAGCAGAGGTTTTAAGAGATGTAGATGCAGATGTCCTCATAAACTTCACTCCTGTAGGTAGCTATAAAGCAACTAGATATTATGCTGAAGCGGCTTTAAAAGCAAAAGTAGGATTTATAAATGCAATTCCGGAATTCATTGCTAGCGATCCAGTATGGGCTAAAAAGTTTGAAGATGCTGGAGTTCCAGTTGCAGGAGATGATGTAAAAAGTCAATTAGGAGCTACAATTCTTCATAGAACACTCGTGCAGCTTATGAAGGATAGAGGAGTAATCCCAGTAGAAACCTATCAGCTGAACATAGGAGGAAATGCAGATTTCCAGAATATGCTTATGGAGGAAAGACTTAAGACAAAGAGAATAAGTAAAACAGAAGCTGTGACAAGTTTAGCCGGAGAGATTCCTACGAGGATAGGTCCTAGCGATTATGTTCCATTCCTTGGAGATACAAAAATAGCATACATCTATATAAAAGGAATAAAATTCGGAGGATTCCCAGTAACAATTGAGGCCAAGCTCACAGTTATGGATTCACCAAATAGTGCTGGAATAGTTATAGATGTTATTAGGGCTGTAAAAATAGCAGAAGATCGAGGAATAGGAGGACCTTTAATTAGCATATCAGCATGGGCATTCAAGCATCCTCCGATTCAGGTTCCAGATTACATTGCAAAGCAATGGGTAGAAGAGTTCATACAAGGAAAAAGAGAAAGATGAAGAACATTTTATCTTTTTCCCGTTTAACTCTATATATCCGCTTTTTAATTCTTTATAATTTGAAACTATTTGGTTCAATGCCTCAATATTTTGGTCCTTTATGGGATAATCTATTTTTTCCAAAACTTTTTGAAAAATTTTATCAGTTTCAAGCAGGGCCTGTCTCTTATACACATCTGACGCTGCCGACGAATTAGACGGTGTAGATCTCGGTGG
>CBDULE010000113.1:0-3976 GCA_965367995.1 uncultured archaeon
TTCTTTCACTTTAATTATTGGTGTTATTCCATACACATCCCTATAGAAGGCTATATCTGGTCTCTGTAATAATAAACTTTTAATTTGAGAGGCATAATATGCGTAGGTTAATGCCTCTCTTAATCTTATTATGCCAGCTCTACCATCAGGCATAATACATGCATCCAAATAGGGTAATATCCCCCAGATTCTGATAAAAATTAAGGGAAAAATACCAGAAAAAAGCAGATTTGAGAGGTTATCTATATCCCTTCTTACCATCTCATCAACAAGCAACTCATTATCGTAGTAAACTCTTACTGATAATCTGTCAGAGAAAACCTTCTTTTCAAACCTAAAGTTTTTAAAAGCATGCCTTATATCCTCTGCTGAAGGCTTTTTAATTTTTATTTCATCCTCACTTATGGTCAAATCGATTAGGGGGAGATAACCAGAAACTTTAAGTGAAATACTCATTTTAGAGTCGTAAGGACCTATTAATTCAACCACATTTTCAACTCCAAATGTGCTCTTAAGATTCTCTATAAATGAGTTTAGCCATATTTCTTTAAGCTTATCAAAGAAAAACTGGATAAGCCCAAAGACAGCATCTTCGATCCCAATATCCCCTTTTAAAACACGCCTAGCAAATTCTTCAACAGCGATGTTCAGTAGCTTAAAATCAGGCTCTGAGGAAAAGAGAGACCATATTAAATAAAGCATATATGATTTCCCAGATGCGTTTCTACCGATGAAAACATTTAGCCTCTTTAAAGTAATGGAGGCCTCCTTAATTAAAGCAAAATTTTTGACATTTAACTCAATCAAGTTAAAACACCAATCTAATTAAAAGGCTTTTGTAGACTTTCTCGAAATGATAATTCAAGATTTGAAATTCTCATTATATAAAATTCGTGAGAAAACGGATAAAAAAATTAGCTTATTGTTAATCAGATAATCCTAGAATTTGTATCTTTCTAACATGTTCATCAAAGACGAGTATGGATAATATCTAAAGCGATTTCACTTTCATCGTCTCTAAATGCTTTTTATTAGAAGCTTAAATTTGAGAATAAGAATTCAAGAGTTACGGTCCTCGTAGAAGGTCAGCACCATGTTTTGTTTTTCTCCGTCTAATTTTCACCATTACTGGATAACCAATAGCTACTCCTGTCGCAATTCCTACACCTCTAGGTAGGTAAGGTATACTATCTAATTCATCCTCTGAAACTATGCTAAGATACGGTCTGAGATAATCTAGATCGGTCTTACTATCCACTCTTAGTATTATTTTCGTACCACATTGACTAATAACATCCTTATCCAAGCCAACAATTCTTTGGCTTACAATTCCCAAACCTACTCCAAATTTTCTTCCCTCCCTAGCAATTCTACGCATCATTGATTTACTGATTGTATCCTCATCTTGAGGAGCAAATCTATGGCTCTCTTCTATTACTACAATTAATGGTGGAATCAATCCCCTCTTTCTGAGTTTAAATATTTTCGCCAATAAAACGCCTACTAATGCTCTCCTAATTCTTTCCTCCATATCCTCACTCAGATCGATAATGGTAACGACACCTTTCTTAATATAATTCTCGAGGCTAATTCCCTCGCCAAAAATATTTAACTCCTTAAGTATCAGAAGATTTCTAATCAGCGATATAATAGTCCTACGCTGAAAGCCCCATTCTTCTGCGGTTTCCTTTATATACTGGATTAGGTCATCTATATCTTTAGGCTTAGAATGTCTTCTCATGCTCAAAAACAACAAATCTCTCATGGTAGGAGTAATATTAAGCATTTCAGCCATTATATCAGCATCAATATCGGATATGCTTAAAGTGAATCCATCTGAACCATTTACAGCAGGTTTTAGTACTTTCATTGGGTATCTAGCAGGTATTAAACCCAATTTTCTGAGCTCTTCCTCATCATCAAAATTGGGTTTATCAAATGATTTGTACTCACCATGAGGATCAAATATTATCACAGGAAGCTTCTTTTCTAAAATTTCCTCGACAATAACGCCTACAGTATATGATTTTCCACTTCCAGTAGATCCAAATATAGCAAAGTGTAACGCTGAAAGTTTTTCTAAATCTAAATAAACTTTTATCCTTTCATTACCATACATTTGACCTATCAAAATGCCTCTCTCTACATTGATGCCTATCACGCGATTAATAACCTCTTCACTTGCCTTATAAACCTTATCTCCAGGTTCTGGAGGAATTAGAGGAGGATGAATAGTATTTTCCTCAATGACGCTTAATATATTAACCTTCGCCTCTCTCCAAAGCTCCATTGATGTTGGAATCCTCGCGTCAAAAGGCAACTTTCTCATAATATGGTCTTTAACGAATCTTGGATCAGTAAATAATTCATTAATCGATTGTATCTTAGTAATCTTTCCAACGATTATATATTTGCCGCTAGGAACCTCCACATACTCTCCAACCTTAACATCAACATCATCATAAAGATGAACAAAAAATTCCATATGATTAGGAGGCTGATGATAAGAAACAACAACACCAATATCCCTCATAATATCACCCCTCAAAAACATAATCAATTTTTATTTTAGCAAAAGCAGTTCTCAACCCAATATCTACAAGCCTCCTAATCTCCATGACACGCGACTCAGCTCTCTCTTTAGCATAATATATAGTCGCAGGTCCAGCTACTCTACCCTTAGTCTTTGGAAAGATGATGTAGGAGCTCCATATAATTCTCCTTAGATAATTAGCATCTTCTATTGGGTTGTTCGAAACAAACTCTACCTTTATTATAGAATCCCTCAACCTCATATAGAATTCATACCAATTTTCAATCACCGGTCTACCCTTCTCCTTACCCCTCTTAATAATACAGGTACTTTCTCCATCTCTTAGAATAGCATAGAGGAAATTCGTGTCGTTAGTAACCCAATAGAGTTTTATATTCAATAGCTCTGAAACATTCCTCACGAAAACATTATCATGAGTCCCATAGCTTATGCCCGACAATATTACTCCTCTAGACAGTGAAAGGGAGATTGTTTCCCTAAAGAAATCTGAAATCTCCTTGATAATGTCAAGAAGTCTTCTGCCGCTAATAATGAAGCCATGCGGTATAAGACTGCCCCATCTAAAGAAGACCCTTATCTTCTCTGCATATATTTTAAGAAATTCATAATTTAAGCGATAATTAAGTCTATCAGATAGCAATCGAGTTAAGAATCTCCTGCCAAGCTCCATAAGTTCGGGATAATTAGTAGTTAATTCATAAAAAGGAGAAGAATCCAATATCTTCTGTTCCATCCTATGAATCTGAGGCACAGAAAACGTAGTTGATTTATCTTCAATATAAGCATCATCCTTATAATATGCTAGGTTAATACTAGAGGCCACTATAGCTATGGATAAGAGGAGAATATCCTCTAATAGATATGTATTATACATATACTTTGAAGCAGATCCAGCTAAATAAATATCGTCGAGAAAAAGTTCCTTTGGCGGCGGATGTATTAATCTGTCTTCGAGCAGAAGGGGGTTATCAGGAACCCTAAATTTTAGGATTTCCTCCCTCAATCTCCTAGCATTTACCCTTATACTTGGCTTCAGTACCCTCTCAATCTCCTCGTAAACCCTATTACTTATGCTTTCAGTAAAAGAATGGAAAAGCAGATCATCATAATCTATGATAAACTCAGGATGAAAATCATCACTAAGAATATCATTAACCATAGAGTAGTTAACAACATATCTACCGTCCCCAATATACCTCAAAAAGCCAATAGATACCAAATCACGAATATAATCTCTAAGCATCCTATCAGAAAGACCAAACATCCTCTCCATATCCGAAATCGTTATGTAACCAAACTTAAGAGAAGAATTAAGGAGCTTATTGATGATCTCAAAAAGCTTTGATTTCTTAGTTATTGGGCTTCTAGGCATGCTAGACACTGAGTGAATAGAATAATAGCTAATCTAATATATTATTAAGG
>CBDULE010000114.1:0-3976 GCA_965367995.1 uncultured archaeon
TTTCAAGCAGAAGACGGCATACGAGATGTAGAGAGGTCTCGTGGGCTCGGAGATGTGTATAAGAGACAGGGATTTTCGTATCTGAACCAATTGATTGTTCGAATTACAATCTTGAGGAAATCAGAAATTTCTTAAAAATCCCCTTTAAAGAAATCCCAGAAAAGGTCAAGGAAATAACATCTAACTTTGAATATGAAATAGTTTTATGCCCTCCAAAAAGCCCTTCTTTTATTATGATACTAGCTGCTAATAGTACTCTATCATTGGGTTATACCTATGGAAAAGATATTTGGGTATACGTTAATAATAAGGATGATTTCTGGCTTGAGAGAATGACGTTCACTTTGATGCACGAAATCATGGAGTGGTCTGCATTAAGAGCTCCTATAATGAGGATAGAGCCAATAAACGAATTATTTTCATCACTTCTAGGTGCATTAGTGACTAGATTACCAACATTTTTGCCTATCGTTAATAGGGTTATTGATATTATCTCTGGAAAAATTGTTGAGAACGCTCACTCATATGAGGCAATTATAGATTCAATAGCTATTTATTCCTCAATATTAATTCCCAAAGGATTGATTAAAGAGGCGATAAATAGATATCTAACTGGGGATTTACTAGGGGCTCTTGAAACAATTATATTGGGATCAAATGAAAAACTTAGAGGAGCATTAGCGAACTATCTAACCTCTTTTAATAATGCTTTAGTTGTCGAATTAGGTTTAATTGATTATGTATCAGAGGAGAGAATTGAGATAGAATTACCTGGGCTTTTCGTCAATGAAAACTTGTTGATAGCATTGAATCAAGCGTATGAAATCTATAGGAAAATGATGGAATTCGATGAGGAAACCATCAAGGCTATGATTAAAAAATCCAAACTGATATCAGAGCAAATTTGGGTAACAATGCTAAAGCGAGAGGAAATAATAACGGATATCCTGGGAAACATCGCGGAGAATCTAAGGACAGTAAAACACTGTCTGGAGATTAAAGAGAGGTTCATGTTAGGTTCTTAGCTGAACTTAAGTAGAAAGTATGAGATTTTTTGCTACTAGCTAGGAAGAAAGCGACATAATTCATGATGCAGGCTAAATGATTTTCTTCATAATGCTAACAATGCTTTAATCTTTCTCAATCTTTTGGCTGTTGGATCTATTTCTAAGCCTAATATTTCTAAAGCTGTTGCGCCTAAAACTTCTTGGTCTTTGTCTTCAGCAAAAACAACTGGTATTGTTCCTTCCTCGCCATCAATTACAATTGTTACCTCACCTACGTCTCTCTCAACAACTCTTCCAGTTATTGTTTTAAAATGCCTTTTTCGCTTTGGTTTAACGCCTATATCTTCAAGGAATTTTCTCGAAACCCAGGTATAAACAGATCCAGTATCAACGATAAGCTCTTTTTCAGCAGTTTTCTCAGCTTTGAATAGAACTTTAACACTAAAAACTCCCATAATTACCACCCTAAAGCTATAATAAAAAGGCATTAGAGAATTTAAATATTGGTTCCATCTACATTGAATTTTGGTTTTGTGCTTATGCTCATAATTCTCACTGCGTAATCTAAAGGAACCGGGTTATAATTCATTTTAAAATGAGTAATAAGATGTATAAGTTAAAAATATTTAGAGTGATTAGATAAGTTAGAATCATAATCATTCATTGATGATAGAAAATGGGTAAAGAAGAATATGTCAGCAAAGAGCTGTTGGAAAGTGTTAGTTTCTTTTTAGTATTCTTCATTATATCAATTGTTGTGCTTCTTGTACTAATAAATGTAAATCCTATAGCTAACCTAATAAAGGAGAATATCATCTTTGGATATACCTTCTATGTAAGCATAATAGTATATCTTCCAGCATTTTTAACCTACATAGCTACTAGATACAATGACATACTTAAAGCCTTAGCTTTTATCACACCATTAATTCTTATCTTTGCAATCTCTATAATCGTGACTCCAATCATCTTAGATAATTTGTGCGTACATTTAAAAGACATCGGAATAACGGATAAGGAAATAAGAGATATGATATGTGAACTAATTGGTTTAGCTATGCAAGGAGGCTTTGCTATGATTTATGTTATTGGGTTTAAAATCGTATTAAGGCATAAAAATAAGGTCATCTAATTTCATTTTTCTTTGTTTGCAGTAATGCTAAAAATATCAAATTAATATCGGATATTAGTTCTTTACTCTCTTTGGTTTCTATTATATACGCTAATATTATTTCGTTATCAATTAGAAACTTATCCTTATAATCATGTTTTCAGGCTATAGAATGAAATATTTTTATACTTTATGGCGATATGATACATATTGGTATCGTACTATTTTGTATGATACAAAGGTGTATTTATGACAAGACCAGTAACCCGATTTTTTGTTAATAGAGAAAATATTATAAATGAGGTAAGAGATCTCCTTTTATCAGGAAGAAATGTCCTCATTATTGGTCTCAGAGGCTATGGTAAAACAGCTTTAGCTACTGAGATTCTCCGGAGAATGGAATTAGAAGGAATAAAGACTTTATTTATTAATTGCTTAAGAGTACTAGAACCAAGGAATTTATTTGATGAAGCTGTGAGAGATTGGAGTTTTTTGGGTAGGAAAGATGAGCTAAAATTTCCAATTGTTTTAGATGCGAGGGAAGTAATCGATAAATTTTTTGAGACAATTATAAATGCTGGAGTAAAAGTCGTTACTTTCGATGAATTTACTGCTTTATTAGAAAGATTTGGTAGTTTTAAGCCATTTAATGAGACTGGAGGGCCCTTAGCTGTCGCTGGCTACATCAAGGACTACATAGAATCTAATGAAATCGCTGTCTTGGCATCTGATACATCTATAGAAGCTATCAGAAGCATAGTTCTTAGTTATTCATCTCCTCTCCTCAAAAGTTTTCATAGGGTGTTTTTTATTGAGCCCTTAAGCGCATCTGATGGAGCTATATTGTTGCGATATATCATGGAGGAAAGAAGGAAGAAGATATCTGAATCGGTATCCTTAAAGATTTCCCAGATGCTATATGGTGTTCCACAATATATTATCTTCATAGGTAATGCTTTACCAAATAATCCATCGGAAGAGGATGCAGAGGATGTCTTATTGCATGAAATGACTCGAGGGATTTTAAATATATACTTTGAACTCTTGTTAGAGAAGCTTTCATATGAGGAAAAAGCTATTCTCTACGCTATAGCCAGAGGTTCAAGAACTTTTTCATCTATCTCCAAACAATTTGTATCCATCAATACTGTAAGAGCACTAAGAAAACTAATTCGGTCAGGAATATTAATCAAATCAAAGAAGGGACGAAAGAAAGTGGAATACCATATATATGATAAGGTATTCGAGTCTTGGCTAAAACTTAATGAGCAACCAGAACTGAAGAAAGAAACAGCTAAGAGATTACTATTATCAACGCTCAGCTTTGAATCTTATATTAGAGAAGCCCTGTCTATGCTTACCACTCCTATTGAAATCATAGATGCGAATGGATTAAGAGTTACGATTCCAGTTATGAAGAGAGTAGAAAGATTGGTTAAAGGTGATGTAGAGATTGATGTTTTTGGGGTCATAGGTAATAGCGATGCATTAGTAGCAGAATGTTATTTTGGAGATAAAGCTGGTATAGAGAAAGCTAGAGAGTTAGAAAAGGGAGTAGAACTAGTTAAAAAATTAGGGTATAATCCAAAATTAAAATTGATTTTTTCATATTTTGGATTCAGCAAGGAGCTCAAAGACTACGCTAAAAAAAGAAAGATATATTTATTACAGGCGGAACAGATAAGAATCATTACAAAAAATGCAGGATTACCCGTAATCTAAATTAAATTATATTTTTAATGGTTGATATAGTATTCCGAAAAATGTATGGTACTACTGTTGTTAATATTTACTCCTGTCTCTTATACACATCTCCGAGCCCACGAGACCTCTCTACATCTCGTATGCCGTCTTCTGC
>CBDULE010000115.1:0-3902 GCA_965367995.1 uncultured archaeon
CTTCTTGCAGAAGAATACAGGCTTTCTCAACAAACGCGGTCAGTCTCATCTTCGCTCACTATCCTCGGCACTATTGTGCCAGTAATGCCTAGCTTCGCCTCGAACTCGCCTATTGCCTTGACGATCTCTTCGAGTAGGCCGATATCCTTTACTACGATGCGAATATTGGACCCATCCCACCCCTCAAACCTCTCGACACGGACAATTTGGTTTTCAAACTTGTCTATAAGGAACTCTGCTAGACGTAATATTATTTTGTCTAATTCAGTTATTTTGTCGGGTAAAATTATTTGTAAAGTCATTATAGCCATCCTTAAACAATAGTCACAAAAATAGTTATAAAGATGAATGATATAAGAAACATCTTGAATTTCTCATATCACTGATATCAAAGACCAAAAAACACTTTATGCGTTATGAAAAATCATATATAAGGGAAGCACTCCTAAATGAATCACTATTATGTGATATTGACAGAGAATGTTTCTAGAGAGTGAATAAAATCATTCGAAAAGCATAGAACTAGAAAGGCTTGTTATATTAGGATCAGAGATTCTTATGTCGTAAGTTCGGAATTAATTAAATACAGTAACTCTTAGAGAGAAGAAGGAAGGCACATGCATTATTCAATGAGAATTACTCATAATAGCTTTTTGTTCATGAGTGGTAAATTCCAGAAATTCTTCTGGATGTTTAAGGTACCATTGTGCTTTCTCCTAATTTACTAAGTGAATTTAGAAATGATCACGCAGAGAAAATTCACTTGTTATTAATTTTTACTATCACTTTGACCCTTAAGAACACTATGTGGTCTTCATGGAGACAAAAATATGATGAAAGTACTGATCCTAACTCCGTTCGGGCTCTCTATCTTTTAAAAAAGCTATTTTGTGGCACGTTTTTGATTTTTCTAGTTAGTCCAAGGAATACTTTAAAGGCTATCCAGTTTAGATAGATATGGATCAGAGCCAAGCCCGTGGTTATGATACCGAATAATGTATGCCACCAGAGAAGATCATATCTACTCAACCCTAGAATTGTCTCTAGTGCGAAGAATCCCTGAATAAGTATTAGTACTCCAGTAATCCCAACTAGACTCCCCAGTGAAAGCATGCTAATGGATACTATTCTCCTAACAGTTAGAGATCTCCTAATACTAAAATGTAGCACAAATATTATGATGACCGAGATAACTACGACAAAGATTAGTAATGTGAAGAACAATCCATATGCACTACCTAAACCCACACTACCCAGTCGTTTCCCAACCATTACTCCACTCCATGAACTCTAACTTTTCTCAACAATGCACTCTGAAAAAATCCAAATGATAATTAAAAAATGTGAACAACTTATAAACTGGTTATTAAAGACTCAGAAGAAATTGGCATTAACCTATAAAGTTAAGACTCATATACCCTCTACTTAATCCTCCTCGTCATGAGTTGATGAAAAACAGTCTCTAGAACCTCGAACATTTTAAGGGATATATCTACAGCTTCTTTTGCGTCTTGTTTGGTAAAAATTCTTTCCCTATGATCTGCTTTCTCTCTTAACTCATGTAGTTTTAGAAAATTTTTGTACATTTTTACACCAAATAGCTCACGAATTAGATTAGCTCTTCCAGAAAAACCTCTAGTTTTCTGCTTCTTAAGTGCGAATATAGCATTAGCTAATGCTTCAACCATGAAATATGCTCCACTAATAGCCTTATTATAGGCACCGTGTTCAAAATCAATGAAAAGTTCTCTCTTAAGAACTTTCGCCTTCTCATAATACTTTAACGCCAGTTCTCTCCAAGACCCCGACATATTCGTCTGCCTCTGGAGTGTCTTTCACGACTACTTTAGGCACTATGGCAAAATCAGTCTTAGCTCGTTCACAAGCCTTTGCGGCCAAGTCATATATCTCCTCTATAGTCTTATCGTCAAGAGGCTTTTTAACCACTATTATCACGTTGTAGTCTCTCACGCCGATTTCTGGATCCTCTGTGGCGTATATACTGTCAAGCGACTCTCCGAGAAGCCGCTTAATGGTCTTCGAGAAAATTCCAATTGCTGATAACCATTTATCAATTATGCGTTCGTCTATTTTCCTTAGTTGTAAAGTCATTATAGAATCCTCTATTAACTTCTTCCTTATATACTATGCAGCTCATTAGCTTTAAAGATTCCCGAATTCTCGATTTCTTACCAGTGAAAATCGTTTTTATTAATGTGCTTTTTACTTTTGAAATGCCTTTGATGTACTATAAATCAGATCTTGATAGATCTATAATCTAGTAATTTCATAGCATTTTTATGAAGGATGTTTTCTTTTGCTTCTTCACCTATGGGTAATCTTATAATTATATCTACTTGTTTCTTGACTCCATATTTTTCTGGTGTGAGGCCAAAAACGTAATCACTTCCGAATATGAATTTCTCCGATCCTAGAGCTTTAATATACTCCGCGAAACGCGCAGGACCAATCTTATTTACTATGTTATTAAACTGTAGGAAGTATCTACGTAGACATCAGGACTAGTAGCGATTTGTAAGATGTCTTCAAAATGAAAGGCTCCACCCATATGAGCTAGGATTATTGCTGTCTTTGGAGCAATGAATGGTAATAGAGCTTAATCTTCAATCCTGTTGCTCCAGAAGTCAGGAGTTCCTTTAAAATATAGTGTAGATAAATCACCTAACATTGCATCAATAATAACTGGTATTCTTAATTCACCAGCGAATTGGAGAACACGCCACACATGAGTATTCCTAAGACAGAAACCTTGCATTCCAGGATGTAGTTTAAGACCCACCAATCCTAATTCCTGTATAGCGTGCTTAAGCGTCTTTATAGCAAAGTCTGCGGGATTTGGGATTACCGAAGCGAATCCTAATAATCTCTCTGGTTCATAATCTATGATCTTTGACACATATTCGTTCGATACGTAAGGAGCTACTGGTAAAATTACTGCTTTGTCTATTCCTTCGGAATTCATCCATTCTATTATTTTCTCAGCTATTATTCTTGGGTTGATACGTTTTTCTTCAGCATCAAACGGAGGATGAACATGAAGATCTATAATTCGCATGGTGATCACTATCCTTATTTATCAGATATGTGATAACTTTGTCTCAAATTTATCTTTTTTCTCCTCATCGCACTCAGCCTTTAAAGGCTTTTTTACCATTAATTAGAGCCCCAATATAATTATTCCAGACACGTTATAGGCTAAGACTGTATGGAAAACATCCCAGATTATCTTCTAAAAGTTCTCTAAAGCATAAACTTTCTAGTTCTAACGAGGATAATGGGAATAAGCCCATGTCTTTCTATAGCTTCTATAATTTCGGTTATGTCAAAGCTCTTATCCATAGAATTCCTCCAAGGGATCTCGGTCCCTACTAAGATTCAAGAAGATAGTTTTAAAGACTCAGATCTCGTAGAACACATCTAAAAGGCAGGAGTACGAAGAAAGCATCAGCATCCGAGAGTACAGAGTAATTCGCAGTAGGTATGTTCTCTCTTTCTCTATTTGCTTTGAATAATAGCTTAAAGTCCTTCCAGACATGATACCAATCTCCATTAACGACCAAATAGTGACTTCTCGTAAGACCTTATTTTAACCAGTTTATAGAAAGGAGTCCTGTCAATCGGACTGGCATGGCTAATAGGTCATTTTTCACCTAATCATAGATGAAAAGCTTGATACTTTCTAAGCTGAGTTTTTTGCGTAATATAGATCTTCTGAGATTGATTAGCGCGTATCTATAACTCTGCTTATTGGATACTATCTATGCCAGAACGACTATTCTTTTCGTGTGGTGACTGCAATTAATATAACTGTAATACTTATAAGGGACGTCTTATCACAAAGTTGCGGGAAAGACGTTAACTGATGAGAATTAGGCTAAGAG
>CBDULE010000116.1:0-3838 GCA_965367995.1 uncultured archaeon
ATGATACGGCGACCACCGAGATCTACACCGTCTAATTCGTCGGCAGCGTCAGATGTGTATAAGAGACAGGTATAAATTATAGTGAGGAAATCAAAAAGTTTCTTGAGGAGTTAGTATTTAGAGAGAATATGAGGAGGGTTTTGGAGAATATCAAAAAAATTAGAAGGAAGATAGGAAAGGTAGAAGGGAATCTTGCAGTAGAATTTGTGAGGGAGGATAGGGATGGAAGATAAATTTGTGATAGATGCTTCAGTGGCTGTAAAGTGGTTTATACCTGAGGAATATAGTGATATTGCTCTAAAGATCCTCGAGAGTTTTTCGAGGAGGGAGCTATTATTATATGAACCAAACTCCATGAAGTTAGAGTTCTCAAACGCGATTAGGAAATACTATGTTAAGGGAATCATAAAGAAGGAAATAATGTTTGAAATCCTTAATGAAATGAGAAGAATACCAATAAGTTTCATAGCTATTGACTGGGAAAAAGTGATTAAGGCTGCTAAAATAGCTTTAAAGGAAAATCTAACTGTTTATGACGCTTATTATTTAGTTATATCCGACGAGTATAAAATTCCTGTAATTACGGCTGATGACAAATTTATTAAGTCAGCAAAAAAGCATTATGATATTGTACACTTAAAGGAATTCTCGATTTGATAAAAAGGAGTAGTTAAAATTTGCTATCATCATACACAAAATGGTAGCAATTTTTGAACTAAAATTATAACATCTTTCTCAAGAATGTCTACTGCTATAAGAAGCTCAGCTAAGTATTCTAACATAGTTTTAGTCTCTATAGATGAATGCTCTTTTATCGAAAACGAATTTATTTTCATAGATAAGGATTCGATTTTGGCTTCCATTATCGGATGCAACCTAGAGCGAATGATGTATATTTTTGCATTACTCGAGAATTGTGAAGGATAATCCTCATCGCTGAATTCAATCTTAAGCTTAGGCCGTGAGCCAGAATTATCAATCTCAAATATTCCGTACAGAACGCTATGCTGAGACCATGGACTGAATTCTAATTTTATTCTAAAAGGCTTTGTAGAGTAATCTACAGTATAGTTTCCCTCTTCTGTTTCATAATGAATAAGCTCCTCCTTAACATCAGAATAGACGAAATAATTTACTGGACCAAAGTATTCAGTATTAGCATGTATAAAAACTAATACTTCTGGATATCCTTCTGGCTTCCAGTAATCAGTAGAAATCCAAACTCCTGCAATATCACTATCATTATCTCTCGGTGGAAACACAGGATTTACTGGTTTATATTCGGCTTTATTTATAACAGCAGGTCCGAAGAATTCTCCATTAAGCCAAGGCTGAAGTAGTGTTTTATTGTATAAATCATATGCTACCTTTGCATCATGCTCATTGAGATAATAATAGGGAGGGACAAAGCTTCCGTTTTTGTATTCATAATATCTCGTAAATAGAGGTCCAGTATCATTGTTGTAATCTATTACTGCCCAATCTATGTACCCTCCTCCCTCGCCATAACTATAACCTATAATCTGTCCCTTCTCTACCTCTTGACCCTCTTCAACCTGAACATTAGTGATATGATCATACCAAGTTACTATAGTATAATTATGGAAGATTATTATCTTATTGTCATCATCGCCTCTATTTTCCACTACAGCTACTAGACCATAGTCAGAAGCAAAGATTGGTGCTTTTTCTTTAAAACCAAATCCTATATGGTCAAAGCCTTCTGGATGATTTCCTCCGTGCAATCCCCAGAGACCTATAGCTGCCCGATCTGATAATGTGTTAATATCTACTGGTAGTGAAAGATTAGCTTTTCTATCGAGTCTTTTATCTTTAAATACCCATGGTATCTCAGCATTTTGTTCTCCAATTGGTATTCTTGGTTCTAGAAAGTGCAAGAGGGGTATGGCTAATATGATAACTATAATTAAAACAGGGAAGAAAATTCTCTTTTTCAAGTTAATTCACCTTTTCTGTATGATAATATTTAATAGAAGACAACTATATATAATTTTATCTAAAATCTAGAAAGGCTGAAATGAAAGGTTAAGAAAAGATAAAAGTTGAGGTCTTCATTAGTAAATATTTTCATTGAGAGATGATGAGTTACGGCCTAACTGAAATTAATGATGAGGAACTCCCTAGCTGATAATTAGAGCATGAGGAAAAAGGCTTGGCATAAAGAAGCTCAGCATTATCGTGAATACAATCATTATTGGGAACATTTTTGTAAGTGCAAGGGATACCGCCATAAGCTTTACAATCCTATCTTCTCCCATTACTTTAAGGCTCATTTCAATAACTTTTCCGTCAGCTTTGAAAGGTTTCATGTTCCTTCTCGCCTCTATCAGCGTCTTTTTAATATGCTTATAAAGCTTTTCAAAGTGTTCCATTCTGAGTAAAGGATATCCAGAGCCGGGAGAGTGAGCATTCACTACATGGGTATCTGTTGTTAAAACTTCTGCATCATCAGCTAAACCATCAGCCTTTATTCTTTCGATTATTGCGTCTCTTAAACCTGCTCCAAGATTGTTTGCATCTAAAACTATGTATGCAAACGTCTGATCTTCATTAGATATTAGGATTGATGTAATTCCAGCCGGTCCTAAACCTTCATCAATCGTTATATCATGTGGAAAGACAGTAAACCAACCTATTTTTGCATTCTCAGAGAGTCTCTCATCGATTATTTCCCTTATTGCTTTTTCGGCTCCTTTGAGTAGTAGTTCAGCAAGCTCGCTTCCTTCGGTAGTTGTGCTTACAGCAGTTGGTTCAGATAAACAATTATGAGCATCAACAAGGAGGCCTTGATATCCTTCAATTCTTATCCAATAATAAATTGTTTTTCCTATGCTAACTGATATATCATCAAAATCTTTTGGACTCCTAGTAACGATTAAAAGGACATAATTTCCAAATTTTTGTGCGGTGAAGGTGAAATCCCCATATCTTACTCTCTTAACTTTGGAGCAACCCATTAAAGGATTTATCCTATAATACTCATCTATAATCCTATCCAAAACAAATTGAACTTCCTTCTGAGATGTAAGATTTTCACCATGTGAGCATGTACCATGAAGCGTAACTTCTTCAATTTCCAATCTCCTAAATCCCTCCTTTAGGATATACGGCATATTAGCGCTACTTAATTCTAAGAATGGTCCTGGATGCACATATGGTGTGATTATACTTAGCTCTCTCTCATCAGCTCTCTTAATTCTTATTATTCCTATAGGAAGCCTCTTAATTGGAGCATTTTGCTCAAATGATTTCTCTAATATTTCATAGTCCCTTTCAAACCAAGCGAAGAAGAATCCTCTCATGCCAGCCATGGTATCGTACTGGGTAAACGTTGTTCCTATATTCATAGCTAATAGTGAAGTTCCTACAAGAGCTAGAAAGATAGCAAATGATGATAAAACAAGCATTAATATGTCCGACTTAAATACAGTTGCTTCTGGGTAGATTAGCAAATCTAAAGCTAGAAAGGTATAAGGAGAAATCATTCCTTTCCAAATCATTTGATAGCTCTTATCATCTGAAAATGCAAATAAAGCTAAAAAGAGAGACCAAGCATTCGTGCCTAAGGTGAGTGACTCAAAAGCTGTTCTTAAAGCAGGAGAGATTGCTTCTAGTTGTACGCAGATAAGAAAAGCGAATGCAAAACCAATATAATTTGTTAATGCAATAGAGAGAGCTCTATATAATCTCAGTATCGTCTTAACTTTTAATAATCTTGGAATGATGCTTAAGGATAGTAACTGTCTCTTGTACACATCTCCGAGCCCACGAGACCTCTCTACATCTCGTATGCCGTCTTCTGCTTGAAAAAAAAAAA
>CBDULE010000117.1:0-3828 GCA_965367995.1 uncultured archaeon
TCTGGAGCGACTTAAGCAGTAAGGGCGAAATTTTAGAGGACAGGGACATATTAATTGGTTCCTTATGCATAGAAAATAATTTACCCCTATGGACATTGAATAAAAAGCATTTCGATAGGCTTAAAACATATGGATTAAAGCTAATTGATTTATCAAGCAGAATTCTTTAAGCTAAGATATTTTCCAACAATCTTCTCCTAGAAAGGAATCAAAAGACTTGGCGATTTCAATTTTTCTTTCAAGTATTATTAATTGGCTGAAGAATTCCTCGATATTGTTTTCCCTCAGCCGTACTATTATCTAATTTTTTTAGTGATTTTTATGCATTTTTATTGTGGTGTTTGTTATGGGTGGGATCATTTGGGTTACTAATATCAGTAAGCAAGTTTTTGCTGTTGTTAATCCTCTGTGGGCTTGGTATTATGAGGGGTATCCTCTGCCATCTAGACTTATCCTTATTTGGAATGAAGGGGTCAAGAACGAGCTCAATGAAGTCATTAATTTCGTGAAACGCATTTATAATTCGGCTGGGGCTAGGCTTGAGTTCGAGACTGTAGAGATTCCTGAGGATTTTGAAGCTTATTGGAATTATTTTGGGGAGAAAGTAATTGAGAGAATCTTAGAGATGGAGGAGGTGGATGAGGTTATTCTAGATATGACCCCTGGGAGAAAATTTATGTCAGTTGTTATGTTTCGAGCCTTTGGTATTCTTAAAGAGAAGTTTAAGAAAATAGGTAGAGAAGTTGCGGTTAGGATAATTTATCTTCATCTTCTTGATTTAACGTATCAAAGTGAACCATTTCCAAAGATCCCCTTTTCTAAGCAGAAGATGCTTATTTATCCGGAAAGAGGTGTTTAGAATGGGGGAAGTGTCTTACGTTATTCCGCGTGACTTGCTAATGAGTCTCTTAAATATCGCGTATTATGTGTATCCAAAGAGCGGTATCAGGCAGGGTCATATTGATGTGTTTACGCCACCTTGGTCTGAGGAGAGTCTGTTTACAATAGTACTCAAGAAAAATATTGTTGAGGTCACTATTAACGTTAGAAGTGATCAGTACGAAAGGTATATAAGCATGCGATATGATGCCCTAGTTAGGAGAAAGGGTCATGATCCAGAGACCACCAAGAAGATTTTCAAGACAGCTATTCCGAGTCCTGGCATTATTAGAGATGCTTTATGCTTCTCAGGAATTGCTCTTCCGAGGAACTGGGATGAACTATTGAGAGTGCTAAATGAGTTTTGTAGGAGAGAGGTTCATCGAGGGGAAGAACCGGGTTTTATAGCTTTTGACACAAGCGTCTTAAGGAGGGGGCTTGTTCTTCATATTCTCGACTATGTAAGGAGAAAGCGATGCAAGATTAATTACCTACTTTTAAAGGGTGTCATGAGCGAGCTATCCGATAATTTTAAGGACGTAAAATATTCTAGGGAAGAGCTAAAAGTATTATCTGACAATCTTCTTTACGGTGCTAAAGCCGAGCAAATCTTCACTAATCAGCTAATCCTAGACAGTAGGCTTTGGCTAGAAGCTCTACAAGATTATTTAATGCTCAAGAATGAACCAACAAGCCAAGAGATTGAAAGCGAAAAAGGTGATGATGCATTTATAAGCGCTATAAGTAATTTTAGAAGGGAGAAGCTAGCAGACGTTCTTCTAGTAACTATGGATAATGTCTTTGGGAGTAAAGCTGTGGCTAAGGGCATAAGAACGGTCGTGCTTGATGATTATCCGATCCCCGAGCTATTTGATAGAACATATGAGACAACATGGGAGAAGGCAGCTCTCTTACTATATTACCTAGCAATAATCTATGGAACAGTTACATTGCATATACTTGGTGAACATAAAATGATGCGGGCATATATTTATGGCATTTGGCGGGGGAAAAGAAAGGCAGATTGGGATACAAGGAGCATCAAGATAGAGACGAGCGATAAGTTATTAATTGATAAGCTAAACAAGCTCTTAAAACCATTAGTGATCTAAAAAGTGATAGAGCATGAAAGCTATCATTATCTCAGCTGTTGGTACATCCCTTTTAACAAACTTTGCTCGAGCGTATAATATCTCTACAAGCAAAATCTTTACAGAGCCCTCATCAGAAGAGGAGTTTCTCAAGTTCATTAAAGAGAAAGGTCTGGAGTCCTGTGCTGAGGTTAGTAGTATTTGTAAAATCCTTGATATTCTCGAGAAGGATGGCATTAGAAAAAGTGAAGTAGGCGTGTTTCTGATATCATCGGATACTAGGGAAGGAAAATTTTGCACCATTATAATCGAAAAATATTTTAAATTAAAGGGAATATCTGTGAAAAAAGAGACGGCAAAAGGGCTAATATACGATTCGAAGGAATTTATTAATAAGGGACTTCTGACATTAGTAGAAATAGTATCACGGGAAGTCGAATACGCGAAAGAGATGGGGTGCAGAGTAATTATAAATATAACTCCAGGGTTTAAACCCGAAATAGCGTATATGACTCTTATAGGAATACTTTCCTCTAGTGAAATATATTATATCCACGAAAGATTTAGAGAGCCAATAAAGATACCCCCTCTCCCAATAAAGATTGATGAGGAAACACTAAAGGAGTATAGTGAAGTTCTGGATTATCTAAGAGAAGAAAAACCTTTAGAAGAGGTAGAGAGAGTGTTTAAAGAAAGACTAGAGAAAGTAAAGCCACTAACAGTTATTAAAGAGAAAAACGGGAAGAAAACAATTCAGCTGGGACCAGCGGGAAAAACTCTCCACTTAATGTCACAACTAGAAAAGAAGTCCATAAACGAAATAACAAGACAAAAAAGAATGATAGAAAATAATAATTCATAGAATCTTATTTTTATTTCCCCCTACTAATTGCAAGTATTTATATAATTTTCCAGTAATTACTAGAAAACTGTAATATACGTCGCCAGTAATTAATAATGGCAATTCTATTCTAATTAGCTCTTCATCTCCGCACCCTCTTAATAATCCATTTAACTCAGTTATTGCGAGAAATGTCGTTAAGATTTGTTGCAAGCAGAACCAACCTTATCTTCATATTATTTCTTTTCGCAAAATCCTCAGGCATAGTATATCCAGATAACCAAAATTGCTTTGCCAAGACTATTGGAATAACTACTTCCTTGGAAGACAATTCTATTTTCTCAAACGCCCTTATAAGTCCACTAAAACGTCCAAGTAACACCCTATTTAGAGAATCCTTTTGCCCCTTAAGAAAAAGTCTAACAGGGGATCCAAAAATTGCTCAGTATTAATCTTAATACCTATTAGCTTAGCAGTATCCATGATAACCCCCCTCTAATACAAAGAATGGATAAGTAAAGATGGCCAATATATCGAATCCTTGAAGATATCTAAAACCCCAGGCAAGCTACTAGAGAGCTTTTTAGAACGACTCTCCTCTATATTCCTTCCTTTTCCCAGCGCTCCCCCATTTCCGCCTAAAAGGTGCTCGAGAGACATTGAAAAGAGACATTTATAGAAGAAGGCATGAATCCTAGCGACAAAACCCTTTATCCTCCTTAATATATCCCACTTCTCCTCAAGCCTCCTCTCAAGAGAACCTATAACATTATCACCACGAAACACAACATTCCTCATCGGTAACCTAATCTTATCCAGCATCCTGGCATTAACCACCCTATGCGAACGAACGTCGACAATATACTTTTCTCAGCCAACAACTTATTGAACATATCACTCCACTTAAGTCTCTTATCAACCTCAATAACACAAATCAACTAATTCAATACTCTATCATCCTTCAAATACCAATAAATCTTGACAATATCAAACTCAATCCACCGAACCGGCCCAGAA
>CBDULE010000118.1:0-3757 GCA_965367995.1 uncultured archaeon
CCGTCTAATTCGTCGGCAGCGTCAGATGTGTATAAGAGACAGATAAAAAAGCAAATATTGATTTGGTTCGTATTGGTTTGGGAACTATTTGTAAAGCTAAAGGGAGAAACAGAATCTTTTACGCAGCAAACATGGTGAAGAGATTATATCCCAATGCATACATTCATGCCTTTGGATTAACTATGCGTTATATTGAAGATGTAAAAGACTATATTGATTCATTTGATACTGCGACTTCTCATTGGAACATTGGGACGTCTTATCGATTTCCAAAAAGCAGAGAAGAACGAATTTCGAATATAAAGAAGTTCGAAAAAAAGTTAAAAAAACTAAATATTGATATTGGAGGTGGATTTAGATTTGACTGATTGGAGAAGGAGACAAGGCAAAACAACCCTTATTCTTGAGTTTTTGAAGGGTAAGAAGGCTGTTTATCTATATACTCCAAGAGGCTCTATTGATAAGATATTAGAGACGTTTGCTCAAGCGATTAAATCTCAATTAGGAATTAAGATATACGGCAAAATAAATACTTTCAGAGAATTCTTAGAGGTAATTTATGATGCGTCAAAGAACGAGAGAATAGTGATAGCAATAGATGAATTTCAGAGAGTTGCAGAAGCGGATGAAACCGCAGTTTCAATACTACAAGATTTTTGGGATAGGAAGTTGAAGAATACCAAAATCTTCCTTATTTTAATAGGATCGCTTGTTGGTATGATGGAAAAAATTGCTTTGAAAGGAGACGCTCCGTTATTTGGCAGGAAAACTGGAAAATTAAAACTAAGCCCGCTTCCCTATTACAGAGCTAGAAAATTTTGGCTTAAGCTTAATCCTGAGGAGAGAATAGCAGCTTATGGAATATTTGGAGGAACACCAGCTTATATGGATGTATATGATTTTTCAAAGGATTTTTGGAGCAATGTGAAAGAAGAGATAATATCCAAAAATGGTAGATTGAACGATGAGCCAGAGCAAATACTAGCTGAGGAGCTGAGAAGTCCCACGGTTTATATGGCAATACTTGAGAGAATAGCGGAAGGTAAGAGAGGACTTCCATTATCGAAGATAAAGGTGGGAAGCGCAAATGTGGTTCCTTATCTCAAAGTCTTGGAAAGGATGGATATAATTGAAAGGATATTACCTCTAGGAGAGAAGAGGAAATCAATCTATTCGTTTAAGGATGAATTTTTCAGGTTCTGGTTTAAATATATCTGGCCGAATTATTGGCTCATAGAGATGGGGAGATATGATGTCATCTTGGAGGAAATAAAAACAAGCTTGAATGATTATCTATCGTATACCTGGGAAAAAGTACTTAGAGAAACTATTTCATTGAGCTTAGGGAAGAAGATTTTTGGAGTTAAAATACCAATAGTTAAGAGCATAGGACCGTATTGGAAGAATGAATTAGAAGTTGATGTATTAGGAATAGGTAAAGATATTATAATAGTTGGTGAGGCAAAATGGGAGAATAAAAAACTTGGGCTTAAGGAGGTTGGAAAGGTAATAAATAAAGCAGAATTATTAGCTGAAAAATTTGGAAAGAAGAATTACTTAGTGATTATTGCGAGCAAATCTGGATTCAAGCAGGAATATGAAGAAAAGAACATATTACTGTGGACCTTAGAGGACATTGAGAGAATTCTTGACAGCTTTTCTTAACGAAATCCTTTATAATAAATTGATGTTGTTATCAAGATTCACATATTTATTTTAAAATGGCTAAAAATATCAAGAGTAAACATACAAGATAACTAATAGTATGTTTTTCTTTTAGTCTTAGATGATAAAAATGCATTGGACTGAGGATTTATTCATAAAGAAGGCCAACCTGTTCAAAATTTTATTAGATCTAAAGTGGAAATATGCGGAGAGAGATTCTAGGATAATCTCTTCTGTCATTAAAGAGTTTTGCAAGGACTGCAAATTGATACTTGACGTAATGTGCGGAAACGGTAGAATTGCTTTGCATTTGGCTAAATATGGATACGAAGTAATTTGTATTGATTTCTCAGAGGAGCTTTTAAGGGATGGAATAAGGAGAGCTAAGGATTTAGGCGTATATAATAAGGTGAGATTTGTTAAGAGGGATGTTAGAGAGCCGCTTAATCTAGATGTTATTGGAGATGCGTCACTAATGATCTGGAGTTCAATAGGTTATTATTCCCTAGAAGAAGATATCAAAATATTGAGAAACATTCGAAATTATGTAAGAGAGAATGGCCTTCTAATTATTGCAGATATCATCTTGAAAAGCGATATATTACTAGACGAATCTCAATCCTATTTTGAAATAGGCAAGTATAAAATATTCCTACATTCAATGTATGATAGGAAAAGCTCAATACTCAAAAATGAATGGTTCTTCTATGAGAATCTAGGAGGAAGGGAAAAATACATAGGAGAGACAGAGATGCTAATTAGAATTTACGATTTATCGGAGCTCCAAAAAATGTTGAAGAATGCCGGATGGAAACCAATAGCTGTAAGATGTAAAGAAGGAATGAAATTAATCATAGCAAAAAATGTCCCTTAGGGAGTTTTAGCATTTTAAGGATGAAAAACGAGATTCGTTTTAAACCATCTAGAACTAGAATATCCTGGAATATCTAAACTTATGCTAATAGGAATAAATGAATTGGCATCATTATTATGTTATCTCTCTTCCCTAATTCATCTATGGTTAACTTTATGAAAACTTTTTCCCCATATTTTCTTGCAAATGCTATAAATGGGCTAATCCTATATTTTCTTCCTCTCTTTACTTCTATACAGAAACTTTCGGTAACCACATCAATCTCTTTCTCGCCTTCTCGCCAGTAGTAAACTTCATTACCTATCTTCTCCTCTATTGTTATTCTAAGCGCATTGGTTAGGGCTAAGTTTTCCATAATGAGACCCTCCTCTTCGGTTGAAACAATTGGTTTATATACTCCAGCAAGAGCATTTCTTACACCAGTGTCTATGAAAAAGTACTTTCTCTTCCTTTTTCTTGCTATTATCTCAGGATGCTTAGCGTAATTCCTAGCTTGAATAACATACATTGTCGATAGAATTGCTGATACTAGGTTCTCTGCAGTGTCAACTTTGATTCCTAAAGCTGAGGCTAAGCTATTATAATTCATTTCTCTAGGTGATTTATACGCTATTATTCTCATTAAATCTTCTAGCAATCCAGGTCTTCTAAAGCTCCTTCTTATAGTTTCGAAAGCTCTCAAAATATCCTTATATATAGATAACGAAACATAGTTTAATAGAAGCTCTTTTTCCTCCTTATAATTGACCTTCTCTTTGAATACTATTTCCGGCATTCCTCCCCTAATCATATAATCAGAAAGTAAGCTTTTGATGAAACCAATATTAATCAGAGTTGCTTCTGCTTCCTCTAATGAGCTTAAGCTTCCTTCAAATAATGATTTCCTTACTAATTTCGATACTTCACATAAAACCTCTTCTTTATATCCCTTAGCTCTTAAAAGTTCAGAAAACTTCATAGGAAACATAAATAGCTTCCGAACCCTCCCACTTAGGTTTTCCTTTATCCCTAAATCTATCAACGCAGATGAGGAGCCAGTAACTATAATCTTTGTTTTGCTTCCCCTACTCTGAATCCTATCGTATAATCCCTTGACAACGATGGACCAATTCGGATCATAATGAGCTTCATCTATCAAAATGTTTATTATTACAGAGACCAGATATAGCCTTCTATAGGGATGTGTATGGAATAACACCAATAATTAAAGTGAAAGAA
>CBDULE010000119.1:0-3756 GCA_965367995.1 uncultured archaeon
TCAAGCAGAAGACGGCATACGAGATGTAGAGAGGTCTCGTGGGCTCGGAGATGTGTATAAGAGACAGATATATTATAGAGAGGGTGATAATATATGGATTATGTAATCAGAGTTAGAGTAAAAGAAGTACGAGGCTATTGTGCTCTTGGTTATAAGCCCGGTGATGAATTTATAGTTGAAAAATACTTCATAAGAGCTAATCAGAAGATTCCAATATGCCTTCATGCGCTTAATGGGATAATAACATTATTAATCCTGATGCTTAAAGGATATTCTGCTAAAAAGCTTGGAATTGGAGAAACAGATGATATTGGCTACGTGCAATGTCCAGATCCAGGAAAACCTTATACGAGTGGAGGAACGGTAATTTTTGAGTTAAAAAGAGAAAGTTTAAGGAATGTAAGAAAGAACTTCGAAGAGACTAATCAAAGTGGCTAAGACTACAAATATTATCATTCTTATCTTTTTATTACCAACATCTTTGCTAGTGGGAATTTTCCTTTCAGCTAAATATCCTGCGAAATAGGCAACGAGAAATCCCGCTATTTCATCAGCAATAACATGCTGTCTAACAAATAAGGTTGAGAGAATTACCATAAAAGCTATGAACCACCAAAGAATTGAATAATCTTTCTTCTCCTTGCTTAGGAAATATGCTGCTAGTGTTGAATTCGCTGCATGCAAGCTCGGAAAGCAATTCAAGGGAGGATCTAATTCATAGTATTTCGCCATGACCTTTGATAAGAAATCGTTAGGAAGTTCTTCTGGGGAGGGTCTTATCATCATTACGGGGAAGATAATGTACGTAATATAGGAGATAGCATAAACAATCATCAAAGCTGTAAAGAATTGGTTTGTTCTTCCAGTTCTATAGAAAAGGAAATAACCTAAGGTAAAGATCACGAATGGGTAAAATATGAAAACATAAAATATCACGAAGAACGGAATAAATGGGATTAAATAGTCAATAGGGCTAAATAAAGTTTTAGGCTCTTGTATATGTATTTCTGCTACTACATGATATAGCATTACAGCAACGACATAGTATATTATGGAGAATAGAAAACCTTTAAAGAGCCAAATATTGCTTTTTAAGCTTTCATTTAATTTTGACAAGATTTTCACCGGTAAATGTTATAACCAATGAAAAGACATCATTTTACTTAATAAAGTGATAGCATATACTTAGGCTGATAACTATGAGGCTCGAAATCGAGATAGAGCCTATCTTTGAGGGAAGTATAAGTCCAGGTAAAAAAGTAGATATAGAGGGTTTATCTGAAGGATTTTATTTATATGGAGATAAGGTAGTTAGTAATCCACCAATGGTTCCCATTGATTTTTATGGTGATGAAAAAATAGAAATAGGTATTTGGTTCGATGATGATAGGAAAGTGTTTGTAATCACTATTCTTAAAAAAGAAAACTTTCTTTTGAAGGTTTATACTTCAAAATTTAATGCTAAAATGTTAAAGGAATTTTTTATAGATTTATTTTCTTAAAACTTTAGAGGGTCTAACTCTGAATTTTCCATAATGAATTCTTGAGATGAACTCTGCTTGTTTACCCTCATTCCAGCTTCTAATAGGCCTATAATAACCTACAATTCTGCTCCAAATATCGACATTCCTATTCCCACATTTAGGACACTGATCATAGATTCCCACACCATGCCAGCCACATTTGGGACATACTGTTATGGATGGTGTTATACTAAAGTAAACAATCTTGGTTTTTGTTACAATGTTATACACTAATTTCTTAAGAGCCTTAGGATCTATTGCCTCGTGGAAGAATATATGTAGCATCACTCCACCAGTAAATTCTTGCTGAACATCCGCTTCCCACATAACTCTCCTGCTTAATGGAATATCAATATAATATGGAACAATACTATTGCTGTAGAATGGCTTTCCATCCCAAATAGGGATAAATACTTTACCCTTCTTTATCAGATCATGGAACTTCTCATAATCAATTTTTGCCAGCCTATATGATGTGCTCTCAGCAGGAACTTCCTCTACATTATAGAGATATCCATCAACATTCTCCCATTCTTCTGCTCTCTTTCTAACGAAAGATACTATCTCCTTCATCAATTTAACAGCTTCCTTACCCTTCTTGAGATCTTCAAAAACATGCGGATCTTTCATTAGATTCATCACAGCCTCGGGAAGACCAACTAATCCAAAGGTATTGAAGTGAGCGTTGAGATGACCAAGATAAATCTTTGTTAATGGCATAAATCCTGCTTCAAGGGTTTTCTCATATCTCCTTCTCCATGTCAATAGAACTTTTCTAGCGATCTCTAATTTCTCATCAAGCATATCATAGAATAGATTCAGATCACCGTCGGATTCTATAGCTATTCTTGGAAGATTTATCGTGACAACACCAATGCTTCCAGTAGCATCAGGCATTGCCCACATTCCCCTAATTCTACCACTCTTCTTTAGATAACTATATACATCATCTACGTCTTCCGTAGCTAGTGAAGATTTAACGCTAAATAATCCATTTTTCCTCAGCTTGCTTGTATCAATTGTAAGCCTACAACACATAGCGTATAATGCGGATACATCAGTAGCGTAACCGTTTAACAGATAAAATGAACCTCTTCTCGATAGAACTTCAAATATCAGATCTGTAAGTCCATCCCATTTGTTATTATTCCAATCAAAGTTTTTCGTAACCATCAAAGTTAGTATCGGAAATGTAAAAGGTTGGCCTACTGCGTCACCCTCCAAATATAGTTCTGAAAGCTTCTTCGAAATGAGAATTGCTTCATTTAAATAATCTCCCAGATAACCTATTTTCTTTCCTCCAACTATTGCTTCTCCTTCAAGAAATTCTTTCACAGTATCAAGGATTAATGTTATATTTGTATAAGGACTCTGATACCCAATTCTTGTTGGATAGTTGAGCTCAAACACCATTTTCTGAAGGTTTTGCTTAACTGCTCTCTCGTTTAATCCGTCAGCCCTTACAAATGGTGCAAGGTATAAATCAAATGCTGTTATTGCTTGAGCTCCTGTCCATTCTTGAGCTGCTAAGTAGAAGAAATTAACTAGATGCGATATTGCTGTATCCATGTGCTTAGCCGGTCTTGATTGAACCGTTGGCGTCTTTAATCCTATCCTCAATATTTTAGAAAATGACCATCCAGCACAGTACGGTATGAATAATGAATGAGGAAGTTTATGAATGTGAATGTCCCCATCAAAGTGCATCTTTACGGCATCTTGTGGAAGGTATGCAGAAAGGATATCCGGTCTTTTAAGCAACTTATCAACAATAAAGCCAATGAATGAACCATATGATCTACTGACATTAGCGTTCTCTCTAACCTCCCAATCAGACATCTTTATGAAGGCTCTTTCAAGCTCCATGATTATGCTAGCTTCCTTCGAAATGTCCCTGGTAACCTTTATCTTCTTCTCCTTAACTTCGATTCCCTTAGGAATCATAATGATCACCATACTCCCTATGTATAACATAAGTATTTGTCGACTCACGTATTTAAGAATATAGGCTCTTGAATAATAAAAGAAGACTACTTTGAAAGTAAATGATGCTAATTAGTAATTTTCCGAAAAGATTTCATGCGACATAATAATACATATGAATTACAGGCATCATGAAGCGACATCAATTAATTAGTGGAAAATAACAGCGTTATAACTGTCTCTTATACACATCTGACGCTGCCGACGAATTAGACGGTGTAGATCTCGGTGGGCGCCGTATCATTAAAAA
>CBDULE010000120.1:0-3755 GCA_965367995.1 uncultured archaeon
ACTTTATACTAATACGGGACTTCATTTGTTTAAGGGTAGCTAATTTGGAAAATGTTAGAATAATAATAGGTTATCAAATACCAATAGCTTCATTTGTTGGGATACCAAGGATAACCGATTTCAAAGATGAGCTTACTAAGCTATTTGGAGAATTCAATTACGGAATGCTATCCAAAATTAGTACTAATATGGCTATTATATCTGTGGGGCCAAAAAGAATTCTTGTGGATTTTCCCAAGGATTGTAATTTCATAAGGTCCATAAATCGTGCGAGAAAGATGAGAGCAAATGGCTTGTTGATACTTACCTTAATATCTCATGTTCTAAAAGGATCTGAGAAAATCTATGAGGCATTGGTATGGGTTCCGGAAGAAATATTAAGGAAAAAGAAGAAAAATGAAATCGTAAGAGAAATATTCAAAGAGCTTAATAAAATTGAGAAGGAGAGAGGCGGAAGCCTATATATAATCACCTATGATGAGTTTAGAATACTTAGTCTTAGTTATACTGAATACCTCATTTCAAAGACGGTTATGAATTTAAGCAAGAGTCTCTCTATAATGTCTAAAAGCATTAAGATGTACGCTGATAGAATGGTAATGCTTGAAAAGCTTATAGAACAGTTAACTAAGCTTATTGAATCATCAGAAGGCATGCCCGAGGAAGAAAACGATAAAAAGAAGAAAGAGGAGGAACCTCCCCCATCAGAAATTTATACTTAAGCTGATCCTTATGGATGCAATATCGATACTAAAGGAAAGAGGGATAAGAAGATTTGAGGGTTTCTTAACATTATTTAATTTGAGCTCATCGGAAGGCGCTGAAGAACTTCCCCTTTATTATTGGGAAAATCCTTTCATACTCGCATCGATAAAAAGTCCTGAAGAAAAATTGCGAGAGATCGATTTTATAATTCATGGCATAAGATATAACGTAGAGCGAGCAAGATTCGTTGGTGACTATGAGATAGAGAGCCTTATTGTAGAGCTGAGTAATGAGAAAGGTCAGAAATACGTTTTGAAGTGGAATGGGAAAGAACTAGTGATTTTCTCTACCATTTACCCAGAGTTAAAGAGAAGGCTCGAGATCTATACTGCCTTCCTAATGCCATTCAAAAAAGCTATTGAACTCCTCAAGAAAGGATATCCTATCGTCAGAGAGAAGTTTGTTTTTGAGAATTATGAATCCTTCTTCTTAGAAGAGGCAAAGGAAAGATTAAATGAGAAGGTATTCGAGAAGATAATCCATCCCATCAACTTAAGAACTCAGGATTTAAACATCCTCTACTCAGGACTAAGGGAGATGGTAGATCCAATAGTTTTGAGCACAAGGATTGCCACATACTCTCTCGATATTATCGCAGCTTTGGAGAAAATATATGAGAGACTAACTGGGCTTAAGCTAGGGGAATCTCAAGAAGGTATTTCTTTGATAGAAGAAGCAGCTAAGACATTTTGGATGGAGAGACCTCAGCTGAGAGGAGACCCCATACTTCCTGACAAAGACTTATTTATAGAACTTCTTTTAAACATTTGGAGCGAAATAAAAGATATTGTGGATGATAAGGAAAGACTTAGAGTTGCATTAAATGTTGTCAGATCCGAAGTTAATCTATCGGATTTAATTTTAAAGCTTAAGGGGCTTTTTGAATCTTGAAAAAACTTCTTTCACTATCTCTTTAACGATCTCTCTATCATCTTCATGAATTACACTAAGCTCCTCCTTTATTTCCCCATCTACTGCTGTTACTTCAGATTTCCTTACGCTTATTCTAAGCTCTTTAAATGGCCTATAATATGTCGCGTTTCCTATATATTCCCCGTCCAGAAACACTTGGTACTCTATAACATTACCTGAATAAAAAACTTGCTTGAGTTCTATTTTCATTTCCCATCACTATCAAAATCCTATCTTAATAATTCTATGTTCGGTTTCTTCTTTTTAGAAACTGTAGGTTTCATCTGTTTAAATTCAAAACCATATTGTCTAAGAAGTTTAAAAGCTGAGCTAGTAATCGCAGGAGCAACAAGTATTCCTCTTAATTTTTCATGACCAAGAGAGTTAAAATAATCATAATATCTTTTAAGCTGAGAGACAGCCTCAAGCTGAGCTGTTGATCTCTTAAATTCGAGAATCATTATGTTTCCGTTCTTATCAGATCCTAAAAGATCTATCTTTCCGTAGGGAGTTTGAACTTCTTTGCCCATAACATGAAATCCTTCCTCAATTAAGTGAGGATTGTCCATAACGGTATCTATCATGTCTGCTTCCGAATCCCACAACATAAACCTCGTAAGATCCATTCTATAAGCCGAGAACACGTAAACAATCGGGCTCCTTACTATCAGAATTTCTTTTGGATTTAACCTAACGCTTCTTATTACAAGCAAATCTTCCTCAATCTTCGCTATCGAAACGCTTCCTGGAGGTTGCCAATTTATTGGCTCCCTCTTCACTTTTCCATGAATCATTAGTGTTCCATCCGGTTTTGATATTAATAACTTATCTCCCCACTCAAGCTTGCTTTTGGCCCTCCCTTGATAATCGACCTGACAGTTGAGAAAAATCGTTATTACGTGTGTTCTTTTCAAGTTATTAAATGCTTCGGCAACTTCTTTAAGCTCAGGATTTTCTAAAATAACATATTTCTTTTCCATTTTTCTTCTCCAATCTTTAGCGATTCGTATATTCCACATTCCTCTAAGAAGTCATTGAATATTGAACCATATCTCTCTCTTAAATCTTCGTTAATGGTTTCAACCACTTTAACAGCTCCTTCAATTGTGAATAGCTCTACAGATAGAAGTATCAGCTGATTTAGGAGAGATTTTGATTCTTTCCAGATCTCTTTAACGCGCGTATAATAGTTGCTCTCTAATAAGATTGCTGAATACATTACTACATTGTCTATTAGAGGAGATATTACCCTCATGCTCTCCTCATCTAGAATTATCAACTGGCTTTTTATCATGTCTTTTATCCTATACATAAGCGCCTCCTTGTCTATCAGATGCAATAATAGATCTATTATCAAATTCGCGTATTCTAATGCTATTCTGGCAAATAGTACTCTCTTATTTATGGGTTTTACAACGCCTTTTTCTAGCATTTTCCTTACACAACTAAATGTTCTTTCCTCATCCAAATTTTCTGCTAAAATTATATCCATCAATGTTCTCCTACCGTCAAGCTTGGAGAAAATCTTTATACATTTATCATCGCCTATAAGGTTGCCAAGAACATGTATAAGTTTACATGATTTAATCGTTGGAACCACGATTGTATATTCATTGAGGTCCCTTATAGTTGCTGATTTGGATATTATTTCAGTAAGCTTATCCACTATTACTGAAGTGATTAATGGACGTATATCATCCGGAAAAAGTGTGTTCGCCGACAGAACGCTCACAATACCATTGACTAGATCATCAAAAATTTCTCTTATATCATGCTTATCAAGCTCTTCTGAATAAATCATTACGAAAGAATATCCCTTCTTCTTGGTAATAACCGCTTTCTTATTACCGAAATTAAAGATTATTTCATTAGAATTTTCTCCAACTACTCTTGAAATTTCTGAAACAGCATGAATTAATGCAGAGAGAATTCTAGATTTGTCCCCCAGCTTTGGATACGAATAAACTACAATTCCTCCCTCGTCGATAATCATGAAGATAAAATCTTCTTTATATTTCGGAACGACCTCCAAAGATGTCACCGGTGAACGATGACTGAAAGAGGCAGTAATATTATTC
>CBDULE010000121.1:0-3733 GCA_965367995.1 uncultured archaeon
GAATTTATGATTCTACAAGTAGCGTTATAGGAAATTTTTAGTGATTTTTAATTGAGTACTATTTACCTAAGCAAAGAAAACTAAGAAAAGAGCTATCAAAAATTGTCAAAGAGTTGCAAATAATCCTTGGAAAGAAGATAGATTACAATGAGGCTATAAAGCATCTAATATTATTCTATAAAAAAGCCAAGAGAAGGATGATGATATTCAAGAAATTTACTAAACATATTGAAGGTATAAAATTCGATGATGCTTACGAATTATTAGTAAAGGAGAGGAAAAGAGGTGAAGCTAGGTTATAAGGGAGAGCCAACATTGAATAAAGTAAGGTTTTAAGAGATTGGATGAATGATATCGAAATATAAACTTGGAATTGTACATATAATATAATGTTAGCTTCTACATACATTATTTTAAAATGCTAATTTATTGTTTTTTAAATTCAGTAGAATTAAACTGGGATGAATTAATATCAATCAAATTTTCTTATAGGTGTTCTACAATGTCGGATTATAAAAGCTTGAAGAAAATAGCATTAATTTCGGCTCCTGGTGGTGTTGGTAAGACGACAATAGTAATGCTTCTAGCATATCTCTTTAGGATGAGGAGTAAAAATGTATTAGTTGTTGATGTAGATCCAAGTGCTGGTTTATCACTATATCTAATGGGTGAAGATGAGTATCAGAGAAGAATTGAGAGGGGAAAGACGCTTGCTAACATGATAGAAAAAGTGATTGTCAAGGGCGAAGAAATAGATGTAAGAGATTATACTAAGGAAGTTATGGTATTAAAAAGGACTTTTGATCTAATACCTTCAAGCGATGAGCTAAGTGATGTTATAGGAAAGATATGGTTTGGTGGTCAGTATGGAAAGCCAGGAGAAATGCTCAAGAAAGTTTTTGAATCTATAGACCTCTCAACTTATGATATCGTGATTTTTGACACAATACCTTTCTATGAGCGAAGGTATACTACCCTTTCAATATATGCTGCTGATTATTATTTGGTTCCCTTAACACCAGCTAAGTTAGATAATATCAGAACAAGGAGAATGCTCAGAAAGTTTAGATCTATTGCCGATGAGATGGGCATATTAGAATCCGATTTTTACTCAAAATTTGGAATTGTTTACAGCAAAGTTGATAGGGTCAGACATAGAGATTTCAAGAAAGGTGAAGGAGTTCCTACTGCATATAAGAATGCGTTTTTAGACATAAGCGCATCCATGAAGGTATTTGACAATTATATTCCATTTAGCAAAGAGTTAGAGGATCTTAAGAACATAAGTAAGTTAGGGAAAGCTGAAGATGACCTAATAAACTTCTTTAGGGAGCTATTAGAGTGGATTGGAGAGCCTCTTCCTTATTAAGGTGAATGATTTGAAAATACTCACAGAAATTATTAATTTTTTAGAAAGAAGTTCAAATTTAATTAAAGAGGTTAGGGATGAGAAAGACCTTCAGAAAATCATTTCTATGAATATTGGAGCTATAACCGGAAAAATAATGTGCGTAGAGAATATGCCATGCATGGAAATAGATATTTTTAAGGATGGAGAAGGAGTAGAGGTAAAGCTAAATAGAAGATTTTACGAGGGATTTTGTCAAGCATACGCTATAAGAGCAATATTTAAGGAGATTAAAACAGCGGTTTTACACGTAAAGAATGGAGTATCTCAAGAAGAGATAAATGCTATCTCCTTATTGGCTAAAGAATTAGATATTCCGACGGTTGTATTTGATATGTTAAATGGAAAAGTTGTGTATTATTATAATCCAAAAGAACAAAAATTTCTTGAAAACTTCTGATGTTAGAGAAAAACCAAAGAATAAGATATATTATATAGAATAAATTTGGAGTATTTTTTATCTGGTCACAAGTCCAGCTACACCTCTAGTGAGGTACCTCCTAGTAAATAGAAAGACTAGGATTACTGGTATTGAATAAACGATTGAGAAAGCTGATATTCTTCCATATTCCACTCTGCCATAGACTCCAAACCAATAGTATATTCCAACGGATGCTGGATATAGTGAAGGACGCCTTAGGATTACTAATGGTAATAGGAATTCGCCCCATGCTGTTACAAAAGAAAGCAACCATATTGTTGTTATTCCAGGAAGAGCAAGTCTCAAGGTAATATATAGGAAAGCTTCCCATCTTGATAGCCCATCGACCATAGCTGCCTCTTCATATTCCTTTGGTAATGCTCTGAAATATCCTTCTGCTATTAATAGGCCGAAAGGTAAAGTCATTGTAGTCATAACAAGTATGAGTCCTAGATACGTATTCATCAGGCCTATTTTCACGAATATTAGCACTATTGGGATTACTACAACTACCAGAGGTAGTAGTCTAAGAGTTACGAAAATATTTAAGATTGCTTTTTGACCTTTGAATTGAAATCGTGTTAATGGATAAGCACTCATTACTGATAGTAATGTCACTAATGTTGCAACTGATGTTGAGATTATGATTGAATTGATTATCCAATCTATAGGTCTAACCCTGAAGTAAGCGCTTATCGGTTCAAATAGCATGACAAACCATTTAATTGTATAAGTTTCAGGAATCCTGAAGTTAGGAGAAGCTTTTGGATCAAAGGCAGATAAAACTAACCATGTGAATGGAGATAGGAAGAATACGATGAGAACTGACATGAATAGGTATATTATCGCGTAGCTTAAATACTTTCTGAGCATAATCTCCTTCGTCTTTTCTTTGACCTCACCTTCTTTCTTTAGAGCCTTTAACATATCCCCTCACCACCTAACTTTCTCAGCGAATTTTACATAGACGAGGATGATAAGAAAAACTATTATGAACATCACATTTGCTGCTGCTGATGCATAGCTAACATCATATGGTGGTAAGAATGCTCTTCTATAAACGAAGATTGTCCATATCTCTGTTGCATTTCCTAGTCCTCCACCATTCATTACGAAAATCATGGTGAATACATTCAGTGTCCATATGGTGATCAGTATAAAATCAATCATAAGAGCATACGCTATCAATGGAAATGTTATGTATCTAAACCTCTGCCAACCAGTTGCTCCATCAATCTCTGCAGCTTCATAGATGTATTGAGGAATGCTCTCCAACACAGCTGTAAACAAGATCATTGAGAAAGCAGTTCCTCTCCAGATATTAGCAATTATTATAGTCTCGAAAGGTGCTTCAAATAACCAGTTTCTTGGTTCTATTCCAAAAGGTGAAAGAAGAATGTTCATCAGTCCTCCTTTACCAGCAAAAATAGCCCACATGTATCCAGCCACCACTTCGGGAACTATCCATGCTAAGAATACTGCCAGAGAAAGCAAGCTTTTACCTACTATTCCCTTCTTTCTTAGCACCATAGCTATCGCTAAACCTAGGAATGCTTGCCCTATTAACGCAGATAATGCTGTAAACAGAAAGCTTAATTTTAGAGTATTGTAGAAATCTGGATCTGTTATGAGCTTAATGTAGTTTCTTAAACCAATGAACTCATAGCTTAAAGCATGCTCTCCAACCAAAGTCATTGGAGTAAAGCTAACATAAAGCCCCCAAATTGCTGGTACAATGATAAATAAAGTTATTAACAACAAACCAGGAAATAAGAAAATATAAGCTATTATTCGCTCCTTATCAATTTTTTGTCCAAGAAGCTTCATCTTTAATTAACCTCCTTATTCTTAGAGATTTCCTTCAGTATTTTAACTCTTTTCTCGAATTTTAAACTGGCTATATG
>CBDULE010000122.1:0-3726 GCA_965367995.1 uncultured archaeon
ATAGATTGCTTGAAATTGCAAATAAAGTTAGATGGGAATATGAGGACTTTAAGCACAGACTTAAATTGGCTTTAGGTGTGGATTAGTGGATGAGCATGATGAAGTCATCATAAACATAAAAATAAGGGAAATAGAGTATAGTGTTGATCTTATTAAGAGAAGAATTCCGAAAACGTTAGAAGAATTTCTTAAGCTAGATGAGCTTCTAAGGGATGGAATATATAAGAGAATGGAGTTTATAATACAAAATATACTTGACATTTTAGCAATATTCACAAAGCATATAAAGAAAATTCCTGGAGACGACATTGAGATTATCAATTTACTTGTTGAAGCAAGGCTAATCTCGAAATAAATTGGAGAGAAAATTAGGAAAATGAAGGCATTTAGGAACTTTTTAGTTCATAGATATGGAGAGCTTCTTCATGAGATAGCATATGAGAAAATAATGAAGGGCTTTAGTGATATAGATAATGTATTAAAGGAGATAAAGAAAGTGAAAGAATTAATCGATCCATAAAAGTAGTATTAACAATGCAAGCAGCTATTTAAGGATGTATATAATGAGGCAAAGATTTGAATTCTTAGAAGATTCCAGAGCGAGGATAATCTTCCTCTGGGGAGTAATTGGATTCATTCTCCTATCCATAATTGACTTAGTAAAAAGAAGAATCGTAATGCTTCTCTATTTTGTTATCATAATTATATTATATTTGCTTCTATACAAACTCTCTCCAAAATACTATATGCTTTCAATATTTCTAATATCTATCATCGAGGAAACAATTGTTTATTTTATAGGTGGAGGACTGCATGGCTTAGCTAAATCCTTAATTCACGATTACATTCGCTCAATTCCAATTTTCTTAATCCATGCATTTTTATGGCTTAAATACATGAATAAATACGAATACAACGAGGGAGAGATCTTCCTATTAGCTGGACTTCATGGTTTCTTCTGGGAAATAGTTGTCTCTGGAATAATCTTTAATCCAGTTCTTTTGACCCTATTTGGGGGAACTCCGTTCATCTTATATGGTCTATTAGTTTTAATTCCTGAGAGACCTAAAGGTAAAGAAAAGATAAATTGGATTAAGAAGATGGTTTTATGGCTTATTTATCTGCCTATAGAGGTTACGATTGGAACAATTTTTGTTATACTCTTTCCTTGATTAGATCAAATATTTGCTTTTAAAGTTAAGAAAATAGAATTATCATTAGAAGCTTAATATTTTTTCAAAACAGTTTCTCTAAGCAATGGATCTGGTATATAATAAATCTTTTCCCTCTTCTGAATAAATCCATATTTTAATAGTTCGGATAAATATCTTGTTATCTGATTATTAGCGATTCTCTTCCTAAGTTTTATTTCCATGAGCTCCTTTACTTCTTTCCATCTTTTTGGACCTTCCGCAAGTATCTTTAAAACAATTAAATATCTCTTCTTACCGATTCCTCTAGTTTCTAAAAACCTATCCAATTCGTCTTTCACAACTTGCATACCCTCTCTTAACACTATTTCCATAGCCTCCATTGGTCTTTTTCCATGGACAACGTACCAACCAAATAGATTAAGCCACCCAATTATTCCATCAAGTCGATTAATTGCCTCTCTAATGATTTCTTTACTAATTCTTATTCCAACTTCTTTAAAACCTAAAGTAAGAAATTCTTCTGCTTCTTCTGGAGTGAGCTTTCTTGTATTAATCTCTATTCTTGCTCTCCCGTATAAAGGCCTTTTAGGATCCTCGAAAAGCTTAGTTAGAACGCCTATCTGTGATCCTGCCAATATTATCTTAATTCTTAATAGATTATCATAGATGAATGCTAAATATCTATCAAAATTTATCTTTGCAACTTCTTGAGCCTCATCAATTGCTAAAATAAAGAAGGTTTTGTTTTTATCAGCCCAAGAATTTATCTTTCTAAAGAGTGTTCTATAGTCCATCTCTTTGTCGGGCTTAGATATTTCTATCTTCATTCCCATAAATGATATTGCTTTTATCCTATTAACTATCGCTTTTTTTCTGGATTTAATTGCTTTAAGAAGAGCTTCAGTTAGTGAACGATAAAAGGATTCTCTATCAAGTTCTTCAAACTCTCTCATATCTATTAGAACATAATTATATTTAGATTCGTTTAATGCGACTCTCAATATTGATGACTTTCCCGTTCTTCTTAGACCTTTTATGACAATTAACCTGACTGATGGATCCGAAATAGACTCTATCAATTTATTTATTTCCTTATCAAAATTATAAAGATCTTTTTTTCTTTCCTTTGGCCATGGATCGAATATCAAGTTATACCCCTATAACTTAGTTATACCCCTATAACTTATATTACATCATTTCCTTTTTAAGTATATTCTTCATAGGAGTAATATTGGTAAGAGAAGGTAGCTAATTCGCAAATAATTGATAAAAATATGAAATTAAAAGAAAAAATTATGGGAATAAAGCAAACATAGCTATGATAGGAGCAAAAGTAGAAGCTATGAGAGACATGACAGTAATCATAGTATTCATTGTTGGGCCAGCAGTATCCTTGAATGGATCCCCAACAGTGTCTCCAATAACTGCTGCTTTATGAGCTTCTGAGCCTTTACCTCCAAAATGTCCTTCCTCAATATATTTCTTAGCGTTATCCCAAGCCCCTCCTGCATTAGCCATAAAGAGAGCATATATGAATCCTGTAGCTATACTACCAGCCAAGAATGCTGCTAAAGCTCTAACTCCTAATAATATTCCTGTTAATATTGGAACTATTATAGCTAATATTCCAGAAGGAAGTAATTGCTTTAGAGCTCCTTTCTCAGCTATACTGACGCATCTAGCATAATCTGGTCTCTCCGTTCCTTCTAGAATTCCTGGCCTTTCTTTTATTTGTGCTCTTATATCCTCAATCATAACCTCTGTATTCTTGCTTACAGCTAGGATTAATAAGGCCGATATTAGAGGTGGCATCATAGCTCCAATGAGCAATCCAGCAACAACATTTGGATTTATCAGATTCAATACTCTTGATGGAACAACTTCTACAACATTATTAGAATCGATTAGTATATACAGATCCGTAAGCTCGGCATAAGCTGCGAAAAGTGCTAAGACCGTTAGAGCAGCAGCTCCTATTGCGAAACCTTTAGTAATAGCCTTCGTAGTATTTCCTATAGCATCCAATCTATCTAGGATGCCCTTTATTTCGGCATCTATACCTGCCTGTTCAGCTATTCCTTTAGCATTATCAGCTATGGGTCCATAAGCATCTGCAGAGACAATAGTTCCTACGATTCCTAACATTCCTATTGCTGAAATAGCTATGCCATATATTGGATACAAACCAAAATGGGCTGAGATATACCATGCTATGAGCGTTGCTATTGCTACTCCAATAATTCCAGGAACTATACTAATTGTTCCATAAGAGAAGCCCATTAATATATTTATAGCAGCACCTGTTGTTGATGCTTCTGCAATCTTCTTAACTGGGGCCCTATCAATTGATGTGAAATAATCAGTAGCTAACCCCATTATCGCTCCAGTAATTAATCCTGCTGATGTAGCATAAAAGACGGCTGGATTAATATTTAACCAGCTAATGAATAGCCAAAGAAGTATTAAATATACTGCAACAACGAATATGGTTATAAGGTTTATTAACTGTCTCTTATACACATCTCCGAGCCCACGAGACCTCTCTACATCTCGTATGCCGTCTTCTGCTTGA
>CBDULE010000123.1:0-3657 GCA_965367995.1 uncultured archaeon
CATATTCAAAGCTATGGATGCGAACACAAAAGGGATTAAGGGTGTAAGAAGAGCTTTAGAGGCTTTATTTAGGGGAGATATAGAGGTAGCTTTAGGAGCAGCTGATGAAGTTGAGAGAATAGAAGAGTTAGTTGATGATTATTTCTCCGAAATGACGGCAATAATATATTCTGGGGAAGTTAGTAAGAGAGGTTACTCAGATCTTGGAATACACACGATTGTTGAAGCTATAGAAAATATTGCTGATGCTTGTGAGAATGCCTGTGATGAAATAAGAGTCGCAGCTGTTTCTTTCTCAAAAGAGGAATAGTTGGTTTTGAAATATTTAATTTTTAGTTTCTTTAAGGTTATTTTTTATAATTTCTATGATGAGATCATTAAAAATACTCCATATTAAATATAAATATCATCTTTACAAATTAAGAAATAATACTTTTTAATAAAACTTTTAAACCTTGAAGTAATTAATTTAGCACATAAATTCAAAAATAAGAGGTGTATAGCGATGTTTGCTTTAATTGATAAAATCTTACAGCTAGATCAACCATCCAGCGTTAAGATCAATTCATATTATAAAGAGCTTCCCTACTTCGAGCCTTTTGAGATAGCTACTAGAAAAGCTGAAATAGAAAAGATAATTGTAATAACTATGGAAGACGAAATCGGAAATTTCGGTGTAGGGGATACATACTTTCTCAATTCAGATGATCTAAAGTTAGTCGAGAAAACAAACCCTAGAGAAGTACTGCTAGGCAAAGCTGACGTTCCTGAGAATGTAAAGTTAGGAATCGAAATGGCTTACCTCGATTTGATAGCTAGAAGAAATAAAATGAGATTTGGCTCCTTATTTGGAGAGATAAATAGGGAGGAAATACTTACAGATGTTACTATTGGAATAAAGCCTCTTGAGAAGACAATTAATGAAATAGAAAAATGGACTAAGGAAGGATTCAAAGTTATAAAGTTGAAAATGGGAAAAGGCACTGTCGAAGAGGAAAAGAATAAACTTTTAAAAGTTATTAATGCACTTCCATCAGGAGTCAAATTAAGAATCGATGCTAATCAGGGATGGAATAGGAAAACAGCGAGGGAAATGGTTCAATTAGCAAACGATTATGCAGAGATAATTGAAATCCTCGAGCAACCCTTACCAAAGGATGATCTAAGCGGAATAGGCAAGCTGAAAGAAATTTCGAGGATACCTATTGTAGTGGATGAATCAATTAGGAAAGTTGGAGATTTAGAGAAAGTTGAGAGATATGTAGATGGAATTAATATTAAGATATCTAAGGCATCTAGTATAATAGAAGCAATTACTCTTGGTTTATTAGCAAAGCAAAAGGGTCTGAAGGTGATGATAGGATGCTCCTACGAAACAAACATTGGGATTACGGCTGACGCATATATTGCATCAGTTATTAATGTTGATTATGCAGATTTAGATGCAGACTTCATGAAGAAAGATGTTGTATCTAAAAGAGCCGCTGATATAAGAAATTCTCATAGGATTCTTCCAAAGGGTTATGGCTTAGGAATAAATAGCGAGGATTTAATCCTTTAAAATAAAATTTAAACATTCTTTTTCTTAGAGAGGTAATCGTATATTACCTCCACATATTTGAAAATATCATCTGGGAATATCAGGATATAAAGACCTTTCCCTAATTTACTTCTTATCTTTTTATATGCCATATAAACAGCTCCTGAACTCATTCCTACAAGAAGTCCTTCAACTCTAGCAATCTCAATAACTCCCTTAATAGCTTCTTCCCTACTTATATCAATCACCTCATCAATTTTTGCTATTTCTAACCATTTTGGCTTAGTCTCAACTCTCTTAATTCCTGGTATTTTAGAGCCTTTAAAAGGTTGAACTCCGATTACAAGAGCATCCTTGAACTCTTCTTTAATCCTTATTGAAATAGCTGCGATATGTCCTGATGTACCTATACCAGCTATAACAGCCTTAGGCTTTTTCCCTAAATATCTGATTTGATCGATTAATTCCTTCGATGTAAATTCATAATGGGATTCAAAATTAGCATCATTTTCGAATTGATTTAGATTCGTAACATTATCTCTTTTAGCCATATCCTTAACATAATTAATCATGCTCCAATCGATAACATTAAAGTCCGTCATAACAATATCGGCTCCTATAATGCTAAGAAGAGCAATGGTATATTTTGGTGTTCCTTTTGGTAGGAATATTTTTGCTTTCTTTCCTAAATGATTCGCTTGGAGACTTAATGATATACCAACATTTCCCGATGTTGCTTCATATAACGTATCTTTAAGCATTCCTTTCTCCAAAGCTTTCTTCATCATGTACCATACAGGTCTATCTTTTATGCTATGACTAAAAGGATTATAAAATTCAAGCTTAGCCCATATCTCGTCTTCCTTACTTAAATTTTTTAGCCTCACTAATGGTGTAGGCCACATTCCAGTCATCAAGGAAATGACGTCTTCAAAAACATTAATCTTTCTAGCGTCGTTCATCAATAACACCAGATTTATATATCCTATAACACTGTTATATATGACTTAATGTGAAAAAGAATTACTTAAGTTATATTTAAATCTTGGTGATGCCTATTGTGCCAGAAAAAGGTTTATCGGAAACTATCCCAAGGGTCGAACTTATAAGAATATATGATTTACTTCCTCATGAGGAAGTTATTGAAGAGAAGCTTAATGAGTTGACTATCTCTATTCTCTCGAGTGGAATTATTAAGAGACCTATCCTTGTGGATAAAAATACTAATGTCATCCTAGATGGCCATCACAGATATGTTTTTCTAAAGAGATTAGGAATGGTTTTAGCGCCGGTTTATAGAGTTGATTATATGAGTCCAAACATTAAAGTTGATGTCTGGATTAGGTACATTAAAGGAGTTACCTCTTCAAAAATTCATGATATAATAAAATCCTTTGGAGCAGAGAAAAATTCAAATCCTACAGGAATAATATTCAAGATAGATGATGAGATTTATAGCGTAGAAGGGAACAGAATAGAGCTTTATTTCCTGCTAAAAGAAATAGAAAAAGAACTTAGAAAAGCGGACGCAATCATAAATTACTCTCCATGCATATTAGATGAAAGATTCCTAATTATACCGCCAAAGCTTAGGAAGAGCGATGTAATTTCAGTAGCATTAAAGAAAAAGCCATTACCTCCAAAATCCACGAGGCACATTATTAAAGAGAGTCCTATTATAAGGGTTCCGATAATAGCTTTAAAGAAATTCTATAATCTAGGAGCGATAGTAAAAGCGTCCTATGCCATAGATTAATCCCAAAAATTACTAATATAAGCTTCTATAATGAGATATTTCGAAAATTTATGTAGGCAATAACATCTGCTAGTTCGGCGGCAAATCCTTCTATGACTATAATGTTTGCTCCTAAAACTTTTTTAAATATCTTTTCAGTTCCTATAAACTCCCTGTCTAAATGAACTTCTAAATAGTTCGAAGGGGCAAAAATTGGGTCAAATTCTTTCAAAATGAGTTTTGCAATCCTAGTAAAAACTTTATTTCTAACTTTTTTACCAGAAGCTCTTGTCAATTTTCTTATGTTCCTTATACTCTGTCTCTTATACACATCTGACGCTGCCGACGAATTAGACGGTGTAGATCTCGGTGGTCGCCGTAT
>CBDULE010000124.1:0-3491 GCA_965367995.1 uncultured archaeon
TCAAGCAGAAGACGGCATACGAGATGTAGAGAGGTCTCGTGGGCTCGGAGATGTGTATAAGAGACAGGTAATATAGAACGCTACTATCATTAGCCCAGCTGTTATGAACAATTTCAAAATTAACACAATTATTGTTGATAATATCGAAAAATGAGCTGATATTTGCTGACCCAGAATTTTATCTAATAGAGTTTCATCTTTATTAATCTCAAACTCAACGTATGATTTAAGTTTTGAAGTAACATATAATTGGGTTCCTTCTCCAAGGAAAGCATAACCTTCATAAGCATCTCTCAACATCGTAGCTGCTAATGGAGAAAGCTTTATGAAGAGCTCCGATCTCTCAATCTCAGCAGGCTTTTCAATAGGTTTCTCGATTTTCTCATGAACTTCATATACTCTAGCTAATTGTCTTAGAACTCTTTTAGTTCTTTCACTTATGTATTTTAACTGAGAGGATAACTGAGAATATGTTCCTCCTAATTCAAACATAGCAAATGAGATAAAGAACAACAAAAAACTTTTGCTAAATATTAGCTTATAGATTTGACTAAGCTCTTCCACTTTTTGAAAACCTAATGCATCTGCACCAGAATAAATAAATGCGAAAATAATTCCAAAATATAGAATCAAAAGTGCATAGAGAAGGTTTTCTAAACTACCCTTTCTTAAGAATCCCAGCAATAATAAGCCCACAATTATAATTCCAAAAAGTATCCCACTATATACAATTTCCTTAACTGAAATATTTTGGAGTATCACCCCCGGATTCTCGATTCCCGGAAGAAGTTCAGGAGATATTCCAATTAATAATCCAGCGATGATGAAACCGGCATAAACAGCGAAAGATAGGTTAGTGGTACTACCTATAGCAGATATTATAACTGCAAAGGTTAGGAATAAAGCTATCAAATAATAGAGTAATAATTTAAGAAGATCAATAATCAAAATTAGGCTATTTAGTGACAAACTTCCAGGTGGAAAGGAACTTAAGATTAAAGCTACAAACCCATAAACAAGAAGCGCCATAACAATCTCAAGAATAACTCTCAATTGAGAGTATTTTATTGCCTCTCTTTCGTAGTGTTCAATAACATCAAGTAAACGTCTTTTTTCATACAAGAGAGACACCTCTTCCCTTACTTCTTAAGAATAATTCTAATATACTCACCAGAAGCTCCTGTGGAGAGACATCATAAACCCTAACTCGATACTTTGCTAAGGCATTTTTTATCCTTTTTCTTCGCCTCATATACTCAGCAATAATTGCTTCCCTAAATGCTTTTCCGATTTCTGTTGTTGGTTGAGGTTCAAATAAAGGACCAATTGGGGCTATAATTATAGGCTTTACTTTATGTGCTAATGCGACCTTTATGCCATCTTCTATTTTTCCAGGATCGCCTTCTAGATCAGAAATGATGAATGCTAGAGTGTAATGTCTCTCTCTAACAATGAATTCTCTCATAGTAGCGTATAAATCCGAAGGACCACTGGGATCCATTTTAGCTAGCGACTCTAAAATCAGATAAATATTCTTTCTGCCTCTACTTGCGGGAACGAAATCTCTAATTCCATTCGAGTATACAACGAGACCGAATAAATCTTGAGCTCTAGCCGCTATATTTGCCAATAAAACAGCAGCTCTTGCAGCATAATCAAGCTTTGTTCTTCTTTTTTCTCCGTATCCCATAGAGTGGGAAGCATCAATAAAAATGTACAATCTTACATTTTTTTCGGCTTCGTACTCTCGAACATACAATTCTCCCTTTCTAGCTGTAGCTTTCCAATCAACATATTTTAGTGGATCCCCTATAACGTATTTTCTTAAGCTCCAAAAATCGTATCCGTGACCCTTTTCCTTAACTTTATAATGGCCAAAAAGAAGACCACCATATATCCTTTGTAGCATCTCTATTCTTCTAACATCTTCATAAGGCGGATAAACCAGTAAATGGGATTTTTTGTCTATTAAATATTCTTTCATAAATAGGCCGAATCTATCTCTGATTATGACCTGTGTTGGACCGATGTAGTAGTCCCCTCTAGCACCGCATCTGAGTATATATGATACAACAATTTCTGAGTTTCCTAGAATGGATAAATGAAAGTAATTTTCGCCTAAAACAAGGTCAAAAACGTCAGGAATAATATCACTGACGAAAAGATTGTGAATACGATAGACTGTTTTATTCTTAATTCTGAGTGTTACTATGATAAAGTCTCCAGTAAATACTCTCTCCTCCGAAAGCGATCTTTCGACGTCAATAGGATTCGATGCTATAATTCCTCTAAACATTAAATATGATGCAATAAGACTCGCTAAAAATAGAGTTCCAGTAGCGAAAAAATATGGCGCTAAAGTGCTAATCTTGAATATATATGGGAAGAAGATTGAGAGATCAAAACCAAACGTATCCAATAGAAATCTTGCAAAATCATTAATAGAATAGAAAGTTAATGAAATTAATTGTAAGCTTATTGAGACAACTAGTACTACGCCTCCACGTTTAGTTAGCAAATATTACACCTTGTTAAAACTTCTATTCTGGTGCTGGAACAGTTTTGAGTATAGAATTAATGATGTCATCATGAGTCACTCCGCTTAGCTCAACCTCTGGTTTCAGAATTAATCTATGCCTCAACGCCGGCAATGCGATTCTACGGACATCATCAGGTATAACATAATCTCTGCCTTGCATCGCAGCATATGCTTTTGATCCTAATAGAAGAGCTATAGAGGCTCTAGGGGAGCATCCCATAAGAACTCTAGCATCTTTTCTACAGGCGATTACTATATCTCTAATGTATCTCATGATTTTCTCATCAACATCAATTGTCTGAATGTATTTTTGCATTTCAATTATTGTTCTTCCGCTTGTTACCTGTGATGTCAAAACTCTTTTGAGCGTTCTATGTTTTAATTTAATGATTAGCAGTTCTTCTTCTGGTGAAGGATATCCGAGAATTAGATGAAACATGAATCTTGAAAGTTGAGCTTCTGGTAAAGGGTATGTTCCCTCCATCTCTATTGGGTTTTGCGTAGCTAAAACTATAAATGGTCTCGGCAAGGGATACACTATACCCTCTACTGTAACCTGCTTTTCTTCCATAGCCTCTAGCAATGCAGCTTGAGTTTTTGGTGGAGCTCGGTTAATCTCATCAACCAAAACAACATTTGCGAAGATCGGTCCTTTCTTAAATCTAAATGTTCCCTCCTTCTGATCAAAGATCATTGTACCTATTATATCGGAGGGAAGCAGATCTGGAGTCATTTGAATTCTCTTAAATTTGACACCTAGCGTATATGCAAAGTTTTGAGCGGTATATGTTTTTGCTATTCCAGGAGGACCTTCAAGTAGAACATGTCCTCCAGCAAGTAAAGAAATGAAAAGGATTTCTATGACTTCGTCCATACCTATAACCTGTCTCTTATACACATCTGACGCTGCCGACGAATTAGACGGTGTAGATCTCGGTGGTCGCCGTATCAT
>CBDULE010000125.1:0-3466 GCA_965367995.1 uncultured archaeon
TAATGACGGCGCTCATGAATACAGAACCCGTATACAAATTTTGTCAACATATAATGGTTAGAGATGCTGTATTTAAATTTTTAAAATTTAAATCTGATATGATTTTGATTTATGGCTGAGCAGAAAAAGAAAATTTCGCTAAGATTAAAGGAACTCTATAAGCTTCTCTAAATGCTTTCTTGAGAAATCCTTTCTGAATAATCTCACTACTGGAGGCCCGCTTTCTTTTCCAAGAACAGCTATGTAAAATGCCTTATAGATATCTCTTGTTGATAAGCCTAAATCATCAGCTACCCCTTTCACGCTTTCCCTAATTTTATCCATCGTCAGCTCATTAATTGGAATCTCTAGGAATTTTGGAATAAGTATTTTTAACGCTTCTTTCTGTTTCTCATCCAATTTTTCTAAAATTTCTGAAATGTTTGGAAGCTGCGGCTTATAATAATCATGAACCCAATTGCTAACCATGATCAATCTCCTCTTAGCATCCTCTAAATACTCTTTAGGAATATTAGGAGGTAGCTTTTTCATTCTCCTTAGCATTTTTATTCCTTCTTCAATTGATTCCATCCAAAGAGCTACTTCAATCATATCATCATAAGGAACACGGAAGGGCCTTTTTCTCCTAATCTTCTTCCAATCCACCTGTGAGAGAACATAAGTTACTACTAGCCTATCCTCATCAGCAGGGTCAAGCTTAAGCTTGCCTTCCATATAATCATAGAAACTCATTTCATGCTTATCATAGGCATCAACATAACTAGGCACATCCAATGGACTAAAATCTATGTGTTTTAAACTCTCTCTTCGAATATCTGCAACCTGTCTCCTAAGAATTAAATATTTTAGAACCTCTGGAGGAGCGTATCTTAACCATTCTGAAGTAGACCAGCCGATACCTTTCCTTCCTGAAAATGCTAGCTTCGTTTTTCTTTCAACATCCTCTGGAGGAATCCAGTAAACGAAATCATAAAATAGGGATACAGGGGGCTTAACCTTGAAAAACTGCTCCAGAAGAGCTCTAGCAGTATGATACGATGAGCCGGCTGCCATATGATCTTTGCCCATAGGTTCAAAATTAACCTTAAAGGTTACCCATCTTAACGGCCAATCTATTCTCCAAGGAGGCTTTCCCTGCATTTTAGTAACATCTGCGACACCCTCATGGCCACAATGGAGACATTTATATCGCACATATCTACCGTCCTCAGATACTTCTAATGGTATTACCCTTTCATCCATCCTTCCGCAATTTTCACATTTTGGCCTATATGGTATCCAATTCTTAGGGTAAAGGTTTTTGTGACCAGCTTTGCTTCTCACATCGTTAAGTATTTCTCTGACCTTTTCCCTATTCTTTAACACCTTGATAAGGTTGTCAATATAAATTGGGTTGCTATGAACCTCTTTAGCTCTATAAACAATGAGGCGAATTCCATAATCTTCTAACGATTCTAGAAAAAGAACTATGAAATGCTCAGCAAAATTTTCATGACACCCCCAGGGATCCTCTATCTCATCCAAAGGTTTTCCAAAAAATTCTTGTTCTTTTCTCTTAAATTCATCTGGCGCAAAAACGGGTGCTTTTCTGAACGGATCTCTTGAGTCGAAAACAAGGATTGGCATTGTATTGTATCCCTTAAATTCGAGGATTTGAGAGACAGCAAATGTTATAACCATATCGTTAAAATTTCCGATGTGTATTTTTCCAGAAGGTGTAACTCCAGATTCTAGAACATAGGTATCCTTATTAGGAAACTCCTTAAGAATCTCATTAACAACTTTATAAAGAACATGCCCTATTCTATCCCCAGCCATGAGCTTTTTTATCTTCTCTAGCATTATAATGCACCTTTTAAGAAAATAAGGGTTAAGACATCAGTTGAGGGATGATTTCTTAGACATCAATTTAACTTTCAAGCTAATTACTTTAAACATATTAACAAAAATTTGGGATAAAGCGAACAAATAAAATCCCTCATAAACAATTATTATATACCTCCAATGTAAATCCCAGGTTTTATTAAATTTTACATATTAAGCGTGAGCTATAATAGGATGGTGCTCAATTTGAAAAAAGCAGATTTAATAGCTATTTTAATTCTCCTTATGTTTTTAATAGCTTACATTGCTTTGAATGTGTATGTAGAGTATCTCAGAAAGAAAGAGGCTACGGTAACAATTAAAATTGAGGAAGGAATGGCGATAGGATTCGTATGCCCTGATTTCAGCTATCCAATGGTTAGATATCTGTTGAGCAAAGCGAATAAAACAATAGACATAATGGTATATGAATTCTACCATGAGGCAATACTTAATGTTCTAGAGGAGAGAGCAAAGTCAGGTGTGAGGATTAGAGTTTTACTCGAGAATAATACATATGGCAAATCGGGAGATGAATGGAATGCAGCATTTGCTCATAAATTATACAATCTAGCTAATCAAGGACTTCCTATATATGTAAGGTTCGATAGCCACCCTCATTATCTTCACGCTAAGGTAATTATAATTGATGAACTTATCTCGATAATCTTAAGCGATAACCTTCTTCCAAACTCATTTCCTCCTGAATATGGAGTTGCCTATAAAAGCCCTTATTCAACGTTAAGTAGGGGATGGGGAGTAGCCATAATAAACAGGACAATAGCTGAAAATCTTACTAACATATTTAACAGCTTGTTCTCTAAAGGGATTGATTATCGGCCAAATACGAGGGAGGAAGAAGCACCACCAGTTAAAGGAACGGAGAATTTTGAACCACAGTTTAAATATGTTGTTACGGACATTGAGCATTCTCCAATTAGGATTCTTGTTTCTCCAAATAATTCATTAGCTGGCATGTTATCCCTAATCAATAGTGCTGAAAAATCGATATTTATTGAAGCGATGTATATCCATTACGATGACGAGTCGGTAGCAATGCTTATTGATGCTATAAAAAATAGGACTGAAAAAGGAGTGAATGCTATAGCGATTGTTGAGGATGATTATCCAGGAAATTATGATGATGCTAAAGAGGCTCTCATTGATTATGGAATAGAGGTCAAACCAGCATTTAGGAAATATAGCCTTTACTTCTTGCATAACAAGGGAATAATAGTTGATAATTCCACAGTATTGATAGGAAGCATAAATTGGTCTGACGAGTCCATCACAAGAAATATAGAGGTAGGGGTTATTATTGAGAACAAGGAGCTGGCAACATTCTTTTTACAAGTCTTCCTATGGGATCTAGAAAGGAGTTAACTCCTCCAAATCTTCTTCGGGATTGATCAAGCTTTGAATCAATAATTCAAGATTTCTCAATAACCGTTTTCCTTTCTTTGTAAGCTTATAATTGTATCCATCATTTATTGAATATTTTACGATTTCAAAGGAAACTAAACCTTTCTCTATAAGCTGTCTCTTATACACATCTGACGCTGCCGACGAATTAGACGGTGTAGATCTCGGTGGTCGCCGTATC
>CBDULE010000126.1:0-3448 GCA_965367995.1 uncultured archaeon
AGATCTACACCGTCTAATTCGTCGGCAGCGTCAGATGTGTATAAGAGACAGGCATATTGTAATACGACAAATTTTTCTGGAAATCCAGGTTTAATTGAAATCATTTTTCCCATATCGCCAAGATTGGCTACTGTAGCTTTCTCTCCTAAAACTTTTAGACCCATATCTAATTTCCTAAGCTCTTCAATTAGATTAGTTAAACTCTTTAGGAAGTCTTCAACTTTCTCCTTTATAAATATCTCATGAAACTTTTCTTTTAGCTTTTGAGCTTCTTTTTTACCACCCTCTAAAACATAAACAGCGCCCAGACTTTCTCCAGTATTTAATATCATCATATTAATCGAATCAACAATCATGACGTCATCCCCTAAAGTTTATTTAATACTAAATGAGCGCATTTATACATCAACAATGACTTTTCTCAAAAATAGAATTAAAAATAATGGAAGTTTCTCAAATTTCAAATTCCTCGATTTCTGGTAGCTCTGGGAATTCTTCTTCAAGACCAACTTCTTCTTTTGGAGTAGGTACTGGTGGTAATTCTAAAGGTACTTTCTCTTCGACTTCTTCTGGTTTCTTTTCAGGTAATTCCTTTGGCTTTGGTTTGGGAGGTTTCTTAACTGCTTCTGTTATCTCATAGAGAGTTCCCTCTAGAGATATGTATATCAATGACACAAGTATGTATATTACTACGAGCAATGAAAGCACGGTATTAGTCAGGTGAAAGTATTCTGTTTCAGTTACTGAATATGCCAATAGGTTATACATTATTCTAAATGCCTTAGCACCGTAATAGAGAGAAGTAAATGCGACACCGAATGTTAAAGAAATTCCTGCTATGGCGAAAGAAACCCTTCCTCCACGTGTAGCACTAATCGCACCTCGCATATTAGCGAGAAGAAATCCTCCTACTAAAGATAATGCTAGTATTATTGAAAATATGCTTCCCATCCCTATTAATAATATACTACTAGAGGCTTTTGTAAGGATTAAGGACAACGCATAAGTTACGTTTCCTTCTCCAGATAAAAACGCATTAATTGGAATTAATAATAAGAAGACAACTAAAAGAAATGAGACTATTAGACCGACTTTTACTAGTTTCACGGACTCTAATCTAATAGCAGCTAATACTAAAACCAAACCTATTAATATTTCTATAGAGAATCCCGCTACGTCTAAGCCTAAACTAAAAAGACTTTTAGTTTGCACTATTGAGGTAAGTATTTTACTGGCCCCGCTTAAAACAAATGATAGTCCAAGAACTCCTAGAGAGAACTTCCAATATTCAAAACCAAAGGATATTGCTGCTATAATTAAGGAAACTAGTGCAGCAATAGCTAATATTATACTAAGCTGATCATATAGATTTGATGAGAAGGTATGTGATGAGATTACAGAAAGTCCGGACAGACCTACTAGTATAGAATATAATGATGCTGCTAATGCTCTAAATAGAGTCTTCAACTCATTATTCTCCATAGCCATCAGCCTTAATTTAAGCATCAATCTATTTTACCTTTCTATAGCCTTTATAAAGACATTTATTTTTAGACTTATAGAGGGTAATAAAATTAAGAAGTCAAAAACTTTCAACCCTCTTATTTATCTAAAAACTCTTCTAGTTCCTTTAGGTCAATAATTCCTTTAGAAGCCAGTTCAGAAAGAGCTTTACTAAGCATTCTCCTAATCCTCCATCTTTGAGAGAGCCTACCAAAATGCTTTTTAGCCGTTTTTCTCAAGCTTTTTGTCTTCACAAGTGTTTGGAAAATTTTCCTTTCTCTTTCGTCCAATTCAAGATGTTTTAAAGCGAGTTTAGCTATTTCATACGGAGGAATTGAGGGAGGATATTTTCCCTCCGGTTTATTAAGTATCTCTTTGACTCTAAATTTAATTATAGTAACAATGTCGTCATCGCTTAATTTTCCGTAGTATGATTTAAGCTCTTCAATAAGCTCCTCCTTATTTTTAAAACCATCTAATCTAGCGTCCTCATCTGTTAAATCTCTAACTTTTTTGTATTCAACGCTCTCTAATTCTGCTTTAGCTATTATTCTTCCACCAGAATGGATATAAAATTCCTTAGCTCTTACTTCTACCTTTCCAATTCGGATTGTTGCACGTTTTTTCCCTTGAATTATTAACTTCTCAAATTTTCCTTTTATCATTAGATGCTGACCTATCCATCTAAGAGGCATTAAGTCCTGCCCTCCATCAGTGGCATTCATTAAGAATATTGATTTTTATTTAATGGTTTGAGTATTAACTCTCTAGGTCACATAAGGAATTAGAGAAAGGCGATGAAAAATGACAAATCTAAGATTTAGCTATCTGAAATTTCTATTAATGCCTAGATACATCACTATACAAGATGTTGATATTCTCTTAAAAAACAGTAATCTCACCGCATTAAAGGATCTACAATTACCTCCTAATGTTAGGTTACAGGATGCTATAATCTACCGCGCTTTAAACTTAGTGGAAGTTAAAGATATGGAATATATTATCAAGGAGAGTAGAGCACGCTTCTGGAATAAAGTATACCAAACGATAATCAGCAAGATGCTTGAGCAGGAAACTTTAAGAAAATACGTGCCATTCGTGCTCATCGAATGGCTTTCCATGGTCTTTATGATACTCTCAATATATTTTAGAGACCAGTTTAAATCAATAGGGGGTGCTGGATTTAAGTCTCCCTTTACGATATCAAATAAAGTTTTACTAGCTTTCTTAGACGGTCTGTTTAATGAGGATTTCATAAATCTTCTTGAGAAGCATGGTCTTAAAGAAATATTTAATGCATTTCTTTGGTCATACGGTCTTACTTATAAATATCTAGCAGAGATAGCTAAGGAAGAAGAAAGAGCTAATGTAAAGGAAATTCTTGATAAGATTTTGAAGTTTCTCGATTTTGTTGATATTGACTCAATTTTAAGCAATCCTTATGCAAGAATAATCTTGTCTTCATTAATCTTTATGCCGCTAAATGTCGCTTTAAAGTACAAGATTAAAAAGAAGTGTGAATTTCCTCTTGATGTCAAAAAGATACTAGAATTAATTGAGGATACTTATTCACAGGTGGAAAATTTCTCTGATCTTGTTCAACGAGTACATGTAAGCATTAGCAAAGCACTTAATTATGCGATTTCTAATCAAATGGAGGAAGGTATAAGAATTCTTAGAGAACTTGGGAAGATTATCTTTAATGAAAAGATGGATATAAATTTATTCGGGCTTACTGAAAGAATACTTCTTAAAGTTCCCGTTGAAACATCTGCTTTAGAACTTCCTCCTATCCATGTTCTAATTAATCTATCAGACGAACTCTCAGAAGTGGGATTGGTTTTGATACCTAATGAAGTTCAAAAAGCTGTTATCACTGTCTCTTATACACATCTGACGCTGCCGACGAATTAGACGGTGTAGATCTCGGTGGTCGCCGTATCAT
>CBDULE010000127.1:0-3435 GCA_965367995.1 uncultured archaeon
GAATTAAAGGAAGAATTCAATGCAAGACTATCAGACCTTGAGGATAGAGTTTCTAGAATAGAAAATAAAATAAAGGAACTAGAAAAAGCAAAAGTACCGACCAAAGCAGTAGTTTCAGAAAGAAAATCTACTCTTCTAGAAGAATTAGAAAAGTTAGGTTTGCCTCCACTGGAAACTACTGAAAAAGAAGAATTAAGTCTACCACCACCAAGAGGGCCGGTTAGTATGCTTCCTGAGGTGAAAGAAATTTTAGGAGAGATCTCCCTGGGAGCCGTTAAAGAAGAGGAAAAGCCAAGTGCTGAGACGGCAGTACCTCTAACAGAGACGAGCTCTACACGTTCTCCCACAAGTCCTACTATGTTACCTACAGGGGGACTTAAAGAGGCAACGAGAGAGGAAATTCTTAAAGATAAAGATGAACTCATAAAAGCTCTTGAGGATTTGGATGTTATATGACGAATGTCTTGATAAAGTTTTTGAGCCTTACTTTTATTCTTCAAAGTTATTCAGAGTTTTTATGAGATGAGTTTAATTTGGTTAGATTCATAAATTAGTATGACGGTATAGGTATTTCTTAAATCTATTAAAAACCTAAATCTTTAAAAATAAGTCACAATCAATCTCAAAATAATATCTTTTTGGTGATATAGTACTTGAGACTATTTATATGGGATTGACATCTCACTTGTAAGGTGATTTCTATGGCAGGAGAGGAAAGAACGGCAATTCCCGTTCTTATTTTGCGTGAGGGAACCGCTAGAACAAAAGGTAGAGAGGCATTATTTAATAACATTATGGCTGCTAAAGTACTCTCAGAGCTTATGAGAACATCACTAGGACCTAAGGGAATGGATAAATTACTTGTTGATCAATTTGGCGATATAACGATAACAAATGATGGTGCTACAATTCTTGACGAGATAGACATTGTTCATCCTGGAGCTAAGTTCATAGCAAAGATAGCAAAATCTCAGGATATAGAGGTTGGCGATGGAACAACGACTGCTGTTGTATTAGCTGGAGAACTATTGGCAAAAGCTGAGGAATTACTAAAGCAAGATATACATCCAACTATAATAATCGATGGTTATGAGAAGGCTCTTAAGAAAGCTATGGAGATACTTGAAGAAATCGCGATTCCTGTAGACATCAAAAACAAAGAGATGGTTAAAAACATCGCAAAGACATCAGTTATGAGTAAAATTATCTCTGGAGTCGCAGATCACTTCGCTGAGATTGCTATAAAGGCAATTGAAGCTGTTAAGAGATATGAGAATGGAGAGCTGAGAATTCCGCTTTCAGATATTAAAATTGAAAAGAGAGAAGGAGGTTCTCTGGAAGATACAGAATTAATTGATGGGGTAGTCATTGATAAAGAGGTTGTTCATCATAGAATGCCAAAGAGAGTCGAGGACGCAAAGATAGCTCTTATAGCTTATTCTCTAGAGCTAGAGAAACCAGAGATTGCTGATGTTAATGTCATGATGGATCCAACAAGCATTGATAAATTGCTAACATGGGAGAAGGAGAAGCTTAAAGAGATGGCTCAAAAGATTATTGATAGTGGAGCTAATGTAGTCTTTGCGCAGAAAGGAATGGACGACCTTGTACAACATTATTTGGCAAAGCATGGTATCCTAGCAGTCAGGAGAGTTAAAAAGAGTGATATGGAAAAGCTAGCAAAAGCGACTGGAGGAAAGATAATAATGAATGATGAATTCCTTAAACCAGAAGCTCTAGGATACGCTAAATTAGTTGAAGAGAGGAAAGTTGGAGATGAACCAATGATTTTCGTAAGAGGATGCAAGAATCCAAAAGCTGTTAGCATATTAGTTAGGGGTGGAACTAAGTTAATTGTAGAGGAGGCAGAGCGTGCTTTAAATGACATGTTAAATACCGTAAGAAACATTTATCTAGAACCAAAGATAGTTGGTGCAGGAGGAGCTCCCGAAATTGAATTGGCTCTAAGACTAGAGAGATATGCTGATGAGGTTCCAGGAAAAGAAAGTCTTGCCATAAGAGCGTTTGCTAAAGCTTTGGAGGTTATACCTGCCACGTTGATTGAGAGCGCTGGACTAGATGTTATTGAAACTTTAGAGAAGCTCAAGAGCTATCATGCGCAAGGAAAAGTTCACTATGGAATTGATGTTATTGATGGTAAGCTTAAAGACATGGTTAAAGCTAATATAATCGATCCGCTCAGAGTCAAGAAGAACGCAATTAAATCAGCTGTAGAAGCAGCGATAATGATTCTAAGAATCGATGATATCATAGCAGCAAAAGAAGCATTTGAGAAGAAAGAAGAAGAGAAAACAACACCATCTGGTGGAGAAGAATTTGATTAGATTGGTAAAGAAAGTTCTTTTCCATTTTTTTCAAGCAAACCTATACCAACTTCTCCATCTAATAATCCTAAAGATATCCACAAATAATCATTTTTTTCATCCACTTTTAAGTCGTAGCTTATAGAAGGCTTATCAAACTTCTGAACAAATAGCTCAATGAGGGAGAAATCATTCATAATTTGATAAAAGTTGAGTGTTTTACCAGCACTTAAAATAATTCTATTGGACCAAGGGCTATGTACGAATTTTATCCATCCTTTATAGTTCTTCTTCAAAATCGTCTTTCCATTAATTTTGTAAACAAGAAGATTAGAAAAAGCATTTTTTGCAAGTTCATAATCTCCCCATTGGGATCCAATTAAAATCTCTGGAAGATTGTCACCATCAATATCTGCCAGGTTCATATTTTTCCATCCAAATTTATTATCCAGCCCCATACTGCTTACCAATGAACCAGAAAAATCATGCACAAAAATTCCCTTCTCTGTAACAACAATTATATATTCCCTCCACATGCGAATTTGGATTGGTCTTCTTTGCTCCCTAATCTCAGCCTTCAATTCTAATGTATTCTCCCTAAGGTTAAGTTCGAATAATCTTACAACATTACTTATCGTAGATGCTACCGCAATCCGGACGAGATCCCTGTAAGGCATAATATCAGAATCGATTGGTATATCCTTTAGCGGAAGATTAAACGAAATCTCTACGCTTTCTCTTCCATATCCTACAAAAAACTTCTTAAGAGAGCCAGCTATAAGCAGATTTAATGAGCCAACATTGAATGTTTTCAAGAATGTTATTCTATCACTTCCCTCAGGATCTAATACATATTGCCCTATAGTCTCAAGCTCCTGGTTAAGCATCATGATTATGCTTTTTTTTATCGCGCTTCCTATGAAAATTGATGTAATATTTTTTAGACTTTCACCTTTAGCTTTAATGAAGAATCCTAAAGAGTAAATCGCTGGGATAATATCAATTTTTTTAGAAATTAGAATTTCTCCATCAGGTCGTAATAAAGAAATCTTTTTATCATATCCGGTAGTTAGCATTAAAGGAAAACCTTTATCATTAGATGAGAGTATCT
>CBDULE010000128.1:0-3395 GCA_965367995.1 uncultured archaeon
CATACGAGATGTAGAGAGGTCTCGTGGGCTCGGAGATGTGTATAAGAGACAGGTATTAAAATGCAGAGACAAATAGAGGTTATAGTTCCTAAACTAAAGGAAGGAGAAAAATTAATAGGAAGAACTGTAAGCCTATGCCCAGTTTGTTATAGAAGGCTTCCAGCATTATTATATGTGAAGGATAATAAGGTCTTTATGAGAAAGATATGTCCAGAGCATGGAGAGTTCGAAGAGATTTATTGGGGAGACTATGAGCTTTACAAGAAGGCAATGCGTTTTTACGTGAAAACTAATAAGATATGGGGCTTTAATACTAAAATTTCAAAGGGTTGTCCTTTTGATTGTGGCTATTGTCCAGCACATCTTAATCAAACAGCATTAGCTAATCTAGTAGTTACAAACAGATGTGATCTATCTTGTTGGTACTGTTTCTTCTATGCCGAGAGAGCTGGCTATGTCTATGAGCCATCATTAGAAGATATAAGAAAAATGATAAGAATTTTGAAGAAGCAAGGACCTTTCGCACCTACAGCAGTTCAATTAACTGGAGGAGAACCTCTGCTAAGAGAAGATCTTGTCGAGATTGTTAAATTGCTTAAGGAGGAGGGAATAACTCACGTTCAGCTGAACACTACGGGAATATTGTTCGCGAAGCTATGGGTTTATGAAAGCCCTGAAAAAGCTATTGAATATGCAAGAGCTTTGAGAAAAGCGGGTGTAAATACAGTATATATGAGCTTTGATGGTGTTACTCCCAAAACGAATCCAAAGAATCACTGGGAAGTTCCGTACATCCTAGAGACATTTAGAAGAGCAGGAATGACAAGCGTTGTTTTGGTTCCGGTTGTAATAAGAGGTATGAATACTCACGAACTAGGTGATATAATTAGATTTGCGGCTTACCAGATGGATGTCGTTAGGGGAGTTAACTTCCAGCCAATATCAATAACTGGAAGTGTTCCTAAGGAACAAAGAATGAGGTTTAGAATAACAATACCCGATGTAATAAAGCTAATTGAAGAGCAAACTAACGGAGAAATACCTAAAGATGCATGGTATCCGGTTCCTTGGACTTATGCCTTTAGCGAATTCGTTGAAGCGATAACAAAGAAGCCAGCGCTCAAGATGGTAAATCATCCAGCATGTGGTATGGCGACATATGTGTTTCCAATATTTGAGAAGAGAAAGCTAGTTAAATTTATCCCAATAACCGACTTCATTGATGTAGAAGGTCTTTATGAGTACATGCTTGAGAAAGCTAGGGAGATTAAACAGGGTAAGAAAGGGAGAATAAGGGTTATACTTGGATTTCTGAGAGCTGTTGGTAAGTTTATAGATTTTAAGAGAGTTCCAAAGGGACTCCACATAAGAAGAATGTTGATTAAGATGGTTATAAAGAGAAATTACAAAGCATTAGGGGAGTTCCATGAAAAGGCATTATTCCTAGGAATGATGCACTTCCAAGATTTATATAATTACGATCTCGCTAGAGTTGTAAGATGTAATATCTCTTATTTAGTACCAGATGGAAGGTTAATACCTTTCTGCGCCTTTAATGTTCTTGAGAACATATATAGGGATAAAATACAGAAGGAGTATAGCATACCTATCGATAAATGGATAGAAATTAAGGGGAAGAATACAATTGGCGATGCTATTAAGTATAAAAGAGATGTTAAAAAATTAACACAAAGTGAGATTTATTGGAAGACTTATGAACTTTTTCTAAAACAAAAACAGAGTTAGATAAAAGTTTTCGTCTAGAAGAGAGAATTCATTTTTAATAATTTTTCTTTTTATCCATAATCTTATCCCGTCAGGACTAATCATATTTTTAAGCTCAACATTAATAATTGGTAATTTCTATAAATCAAAAAAGCACGACAATATCGATCCCATAATACTCGCTCAACCTCATAATCTCTTTCTTTAATCTCTCCCAATAATTTTCGTCCTTTGCTCTCATCCAAAATTCTTTAAAGATTGATGAATCTATTCTTCTAATAGCAGCGCTTATGGTTATCCAGTTCTTAGCTTTAAGGTTGAGCTTATCTACATATATCTCACTAATGCCTATTCTCTTAAGAAGCACAATGATCTCTTCAAAATCTTGTTCTGTAAATATAGGCAGAAATGGAGCAATGAAAACATAAGTTCTGATACCTTTCTTTTTAGCATTTTCAAGTATTCTTATTCTTTCCATTGGAGGAGCTGTTCTTGGCTCGAACTCTTTATAAACTATATTGTCTAACGAAGTTAATGAAACTCCTATTTCAGCGTTCATCTTTTTAATTACATCGAGATCCCTTAATATCAAGCTTGACTTTGTCAGTATTGAAACATCACACCGTATATTAGAAAGAACTTCTAAAATACCTCTAGTTAGTTTATATATCCTCTCTGCCGGTTGATAGGGGTCAGTAGCACTTCCTATAAATATTCGTTTACCCTTTGCTTTTCTTAACTCTTTTTTAAGAACATCTATAGCATTGATTTTTACGAAGACATGTTCTCCCCATCTAGCAGGGTCTATATCAAAAATCTTATAGATGAATCGAGCGTAACAATAAGCACAAGCATGTTCGCATCCAATATAGGGATTTATAGTAAAGTCAACACCAGGAAGAGTAGTTTTATTGAGAATGTTTTTAACTTTAATCTCTTTATATATCGCCAACCTCTACTTTCCTCATAAAAAATTGTAGGGTAAAAGCCTAAGATCTTTCTTCAAGTTTTTCTATAAACTTCAATATTAGCCTCTCTAGCTTGCTCAAGTCCTCTTTGGTTGCCATGCGAGCCTTTATCTCTTTCACCTCATCAGACAGCCATAATGCCAGTCCCCATGCTTGAAGAATAGCCTTATCTCTAAAGCTTGCTAGATATATGTACTCGTACCCTTCCTCCTGTGCTTTTCTCCAAAGTTCTGTTTGGATTAATTTAACAATATCATCAATTGACATCTGGATTATTTCTGGTGTGAGTATGATCATCAATAATCCAATTTCATCTCCCTCCTGCCCCTTCTTCCTATAACCAGCTCCTATAGCTAAGACTCCGATTCGCCCATATCTAACGTATCTCCTAAGCGCTCTTATCCTTCTCTCCAAATTATGTTTATAAGCACATGTTTTAACTTCGACCTCAAGTACCTTCTTATCTCCTTTATAAAATTCTATATCTGCTTTCCAAGGTGGATGATATCTAGGATTAACCTCTATTCGATCATACTCTATTCCTAATGCTTCAGCAATTTTTTGAGCATTTTCGGCGACGATAATATTCATTTCTGTTCCTATATCAAAGCTCTCAATTAATATTAGTTTTATCCGCTTCTTTTTTAGCTCATCTTCGAATTCCTTTGGAGTTTTCTGTATTATTAGTCTTGACATTTTAAT
>CBDULE010000129.1:0-3313 GCA_965367995.1 uncultured archaeon
AATCCTCCGACACTCCTTACATGTATAGCCGCCTTAGCCAATCCTCCTTCTCCAAATCGTCTATTACAAGCAAACATACATAATTGGCAACCTACGCATTTGTCTGGATCAATGATAGTTAATCGCTTACTCATGATAATCCTCCAATTACATTCCACCATCAGTGGGTTAATGGGGGTAGTTCATAAATTAAAGAAAGAGGAAGTATATATCTTTATTCTTTTAATGATTGTGTAACGTTTTTATAGAGAACCTTATAGGGGAATATAGGCTTAAACAACAGATTTACGAAGAGTTTATTGTACTAATCACCAGATAGTATCGTATGATGCATAGGAGGTTTTCTACTTGCGTTTTCTCATCTATGGTTATGGGGACGTAGTTAGAGGAAAGATCAAACAAGCACTTGAAGACTTAGGGATAAGATACGCTATTGTGGAAGTGGATGATGATAAAATTAGAAAAGCTAGGGAGGAGGGAATCATAGCCTATAAATACGGAGAAGAAGACGAGCTTATAAAAAAGAATTATTTTGACGCGGCTATAATAGCAACGCCCCCTCGTGTACATTATGAGATTTTCGAGAAGTTACAAAAGTATAGAATTCCAGTTGCTATAGAGAAGCCGCTTGCACATAATCTTAAATCCTCAGAGGACATTGTTAGAGCTGTTAAAAGATTAAATATAATTTGTATGGCTATAGATCACTATGTATTTAAACCCCCGATTAGACGGATTATCGAAAGGAAGGAGGAGTTAAGAGAGATTTTTGACACATTAGAATTCATCAAGATAACATTTCTAGAAAAGAAAGAACCGGGTAATAGACGTTGGATGCTCTACCAAGAAGAGGGCGGAGGAGTAGTTTGGGAATATGCTGTTCACGCGTTTGCTACCCTCTTAAAAATTTTAGGAAAAGTAAAATGGGAGATTAAGAGTTGTAAGGCATATAGATTCAAAGAGTACGAGGGTAATGCTGAAGATTACGCCGAGATAGAGATAATAATCAATGATAAAATTCGTGTCTCTATTATAGTTGGCAGAGGCATGCCTAAGGAAGAAAAAGTTATCGAATTTTTCGCGAAGAAAGGCAGGTTAAAGATAGATCTCGTAAAGAGGATTGTAGAGAAAAATGGACATATGAAGGAAATATTCGAAGAAGATGATAGTTATAAGGAAATCTTTAGAGTTTTCAAGAATGCTATAAGAGGGAGAAAAAGTCTAGATGAGACGCTTGAATTAGCTCTTGAATCACTTAAAATGGCTGATGAGGCAATTAAAAAGATTTCTCGAATCGAAGTTATTTCTAAAGATGATTTATGGAAAACACTATGGAAACCGCGCATTGATATAGTCTTTATTTTTCCGTTTAAAATTAGGGGAGTATAGAGGATATTAAGGAGAAAATGAGTAATCTAGCCGAAGCTCTAGAATATCCAGACGAAAATGGAATAGTACAAGTAAGAAAAAAGAGGTTATGTAGTGAGAGTTCTCTTAGCTGGGCGAGATTATGCAAAGGTATTGATAAGGAGTTATTTCACCCCATCTACTTAGCTGCACAGAGATTCATTAGAGCATTCTTGGGGGAAGCCATTATTGTAATAAAAAACATTGCAACCAATCCTTCATATAAGGGGTATCAAATAGCGGTAAAATCCCATTTTATGATGTTTTTCCATAAAATGAGGCAGGGATCTCTAATAATACTCTTAGAGGATGTCCCACTAAGAATTCCGAATAAAGAATACAGAGAAGCCCCGCATGAATGGAGCGAACTTGAAAAGAGAATAATAGATTTAGAGTTTTTAATAAGACCTCCCTCTCGAATTTTTGATAGGGAGATAATTGTAGTTCCAGAAAAATGTTCGGGGATCTCATTACTGCTTAAGAGGAAAAATTATCTTAAAGTTAAATCTTTATCAGAGTTCGCATTTGAAGTGCTGAAGAAGCTGGGTGAGGAATCCTATGGGATATCTTTCGTAGAATTTATCGAGAGTAAAGAGCAGCAGAGGGAGGAAATAATTTCTAAACTTGCACGAGATGCTTTCATTATGGTTTGGATCAATGGCTTACCGTATAAGGGAGACCTCCAGACTTTACCAGACGGATTCATTAAAGCGTATGAGAGATTCATTTTCAATATAATTGCATGCCCGTGGCGATATTATCAAGTAGGTATATATGATTACTACGAGAGTAGGTTTCTTAGATTTTATCAAGAACGAGAAAAAGAGCTTAATTTCTTGGAAAATACTTCAGCTAGAAAAGATCATCCAGTTTTTATTTCTTATAACAGAGATTTAGGGATAAAGATAAGGATAGGTAAGCCTATACCCGATTATAAATGGATGCCTAGAATTATAAGAAATGCCTTGACAAGGGAGCTAGTTATAGCTATAAGGGAATTTCTAGCCGAATTAAATAAAGAAATACAAGAGCGTGGAGTAAAATATGGTAAGTTATTACCTGGAAAGCCATACGAAGATCTTTTGAGGAGAGCTCATAGAGATTTAGAAGAGCTATATAATCTAAAGATCATGAGATCACCTATCTGGAGGCAGACTTTTTTAGATACAATAGATAGATTGGGTGTACGTAAGCTTTATGAGAACGTAATAGAGAGACTTGACCTGCTTGATAAATATGTTGCGGTTGCAAGTTATAGGAGGCTTCAATTCATACTTTTGATAATTCCTATAGTTGAAATATTCTTTGAAATTCTCGATCTCCTCGGTATTAAGCTTCCTCTGCTCGTGGGTAGGATCATATTAATATCACTATTTATAATTGTTCTAATAGCCATATGGTCATACATGAAGTAACACTTTCTCTCCCTTTCTTCTTCTACATTTTATCTAAAATTATTCATTCATCACTGATCACATGTGATAAAAATGATGAAAAAAGAGAGTTGGAGCTCTAAAATTACTGCCGTATTTGCTTTTATGGCCGCTACAATTGGCTTAGGAAGCTTGTGGAGATTCCCTTATAAAGTGGGCGTTTTTGGTGGGGCTGCTTTCTTATTAATCTACTTCCTAGCATACATTTTGATAGGTATTCCTGCTTATAATGGGGAAACACTACTCGGTAAGATGACTAGGAAGAGCCCTGCTGGTGCCTTCTTTTTGGCGGCTAAAGAAGTAAAGGCCAGTACTAAATGGAGATATCTGGGAGATGCCACAGTTATTCTTGGAACATTGCTTAACACACAGTATCTTGTGGTGGTTGGTTGGACCATAATATATTTTGGGCTAGCTCTTACTGGTAGAATTTTCATAACTAATCATGATGTGTTAGAGAGTATTTGGCACAC
>CBDULE010000130.1:0-3311 GCA_965367995.1 uncultured archaeon
ATATCAGAATTATGAGGAAGCAAATTCCTGAGGGATAATTATGAGAGCTTTAATAGCGGGGGATATACATGGAACTATTGAGAAATTCGAAAGAGTCATAAAATCTATATCTGAGGAGATTGATATTGGTGAATTAATGCTTCTAACAGGCGATTTTGAGAGTCTAAGTTGTTTGAAAAAAGCGTTTAAAATAGCATTATCTCTTGGCTTAAAACCGATTTCTATCTATGGAAACCATGAAGATACAGCTCTTAGAGATATCGTTTCTCCTTATGAAATAGTAGAGATAAACGGCGGATATTTACTTGGCTTGGGCGCTTTGATAGAAGTTGATGGAATTAAGATTCTAGGGATAAGTGGCAACAGGGGGAGCGGAAGAAAATGGACACATTGGAGAGATTCTGACATACTTGAAATAATTAAAATGTATAAGAAAGAGAAAATTGATATTGTTTTATCCCATGAAATGCCATTCGGATACGCCGATAAGTGCAGGAATAGAAGATGCGGAAAACCAATATTGAACCAGTTAATAAGAGAATTAAATCCAATGTTTTTCTTTGGGGGACATCTTCATTCGAAACCAGAATATGCTATTTCTGATAATGGAACAATTATAATTCAGGTTGGTGCTATATCAAATAAATGGGCTGAGAATATAAGCTACTGTGCCCTTGTTAATCTTGATACAAAGAGTTTTATTATCTTTGAGTTTCATCATTCTGAAAATAGCTTTTCAGTCTATACGGAATATAAAAATGCTTAAGCGCTAACAGTAAAAATATTTATAAACTTGGGTATATACGCAAATAGTAATTATAATATTCCTCAATGAGAGATAATAGCTCTTTAAATTCTAATTGAGGTTATACGACTTGAAAAAGGAAATAGTGCTCGGAAAAGGAGGTATTAAGTTTATTAAAAGAATTGTTGAATATGAAATAAGGCATCCTGAATATAACTTTAGAAGAGTAAAACAAACGATAGAATACAGGAGGGATCCGATAGCTAAGTATTGGTCTAGAGTTAATAGGGATCGGGCTAGAAGGCCAGAACAGGCAGCAGATTTTGATGAGGAAAAGTTTGAATATTTTGCTTTAAGCGTAGCAAAGAAGTGTCCATTTTGTTTCCCTAGAGTTTATAACAATACACCGATGTTTATAAGTGAGTACATAGATGCAGGAAGACTTGAAAGAGAAGTAACAATTGTCTTTCCAAACGCTTATCCATTTGCTATTCATCATGCTGTTGGAATATTCCGAAGCGAGCATTATGTGAGACTTGATGAGATAAGAGGGGAGGACATAGCTACAGCTTTATTTGCTTATAGGGAATACTTTAAAGTAATTCATTCTAAGGATCCAAAAGCTAGATATATGTCAATAAATATGAACTTCTTACCTCCCTCTGGTGCATCTATAATACATCCTCACATGCAAATTTTTATTGATTATGTTCCAACAGAGATGATGAAAAGACTTTTTTATTATTCTAAGAAGTATTATCGAAAGTATAAAAGCAATCCATGGGTCGATCTAGTTGAATCTGAGAAACATATAGGAGATAGATTTATAGTTACTGGGAACGTTTTAAGCTGGATAGCGTCATTTTCGCCGTTAGCTAATAAGGAAGTGATAGGTATTGCTACTGATTCATCTTCAAATTTCGTAAAGCTTTCAGATGATGAGATAGAGGGTATGGGCGAGGATATAGCGAATATGCTAAATGCCTTTTATAACATAGGCGTTAAAAGTGTTAACATGACTATATTTACAGCACCAATAAATAGGGATTGGAAATTCTTCAAGATTAATGTTAGAATAGTAGCTAGAAAAAACCCAGCTATGTTTTATACTAATGATAGAGCATTTATGGAAATTTTCCATAGGGAAGTTGTAATAACAAGTCTTCCTGAAGAATTAGCAAATAAATTAAGGATTTTTTACTAAAGAACTTTTGATAGCATTTTATATGTTCAAAAATATTAGACTATGATAGCTCGAAGTAGAAGTTTCAAGCTTTAACTCCTTTAGAAACTTTACTGGAGTTTTATGTAAGGGGATTAGAATTGATTTCAGTAATAATACCAACCCTTAATGAGGAAGGTTACATAGAGAAAACTTTAAGATGCTTAGTCAATCAGGATTTTGACAAGCCTTATGAGATTATAGTAGTAGATTCAATGTCTGAGGATAGAACTGCTGAAATTGCTAGAGAGTATGGTGCAAGAGTAATAGAAATGCCTAGAATGGGTCCCGGATTAGCTAGAAATCTAGGCGCAAAAAAGGCTAAATATGATATCCTTCTATTCATGGATGCTGACGCTATAATTCCTAAACATGCTCTTAGAAGGGTTTATGAAGCCTTTAATTACAAAAAGGTAATAGCTGCATACGCACCATATATTTTTGACAATCCTAAGTATTATAGACCTATGAAATTGGCAAATATGATAAACGATTTCTGTCTGAGGTTCAAAATACCATTGGGAATACTTCCAGCAGTATTCACAGCTGTAAGGAAAGATGCATTCTTTAAAGTTGGAGGCTTCAGAAGCGCGTATCCAAGGGATGATTGGCACCTTACTAGGAAGCTTATGAAACTCGATGGATATTTCTATAAGCTAAGAGATGTCCTGGTTATAGCTTCAAGTAGAAGAGTAAAGGAGAGAGGTTTCATTGGAACTGCAGTGGATTATTTCCTAGGATCCACAAAAAGATATAAACCGTATAGATAATTAAGAATTTAATTTTAATTCTGAGCTCAATATTATCAATTACATATCAATTTTAAGTAAGAGCAACCGCTGTTAAGGCTAATGCTAAGATTATGAACGTAATAATCCTTACTAAATTTGATTCCTTGATAGTATCTTCATAGTAATACGCAATTCTATAAAACCAGTAAGTGAGGAGAATTGCCAAAACGGCGCCTGCTAATACATCTGATGGATAATGAACTCCAGCATAGATTCTTGAGAAGCCCATAAGAATCGCGTATGTCAGGAGAGCTATTCTAAGAGCTGTATTCTTAAACTTTAACATCAGAGGAGTAGCATATGTAAAAGCTTCTGAAGTATGACCTGAAGGAAAACTTTCTCCTACGGGAGGTTTAGCACCAACAATTTCAAGATTATAAGCAGCCCAGGGTCTCGTCCTATTTACTGTTACTTTTATTATCTGAACAATAATTAAGTCTGTTATAACAGCTGAAATTAATAAGGCAAAAAGCATTGGTCTATATCTGTCTCTTATACACATCTCCGAGCCCACGAGACCTCTCTACATCTCGTATGCCGTCTTCTGCTTGAA
>CBDULE010000131.1:0-3215 GCA_965367995.1 uncultured archaeon
TCTTGGCTTAGGGCTTTTCTTAGGATTCATAGGGGCGTGAATAGGTATAATCTCCAATTGTATGTCTCGTTCTTTGCGTTCTATTATAATTATGGCAATCGTTGGCTTATTATGCTGATAAAGTCGTGTTTAAATTTGCGTAAGGAGGAAGCTAGGAGGCATAGAGAAGAAATAAAGCCAAAATAGGCAAGTATATAAGGCATATATACACAGCAACAGTCATAGGGGGATAAGCCAAATTATTAATTAGAAAACTACTAAGTGAAGGCATAGAACCCTTAAGAATATTATACATCTCATGTGACAGACTAGTGAATAGGAGAGAGCTTCTTAGAATCATAGATGAATTTATCCTACTGAATCCACGAGGCAATCTATACGTCTTCCTCGACGAGATAACATATCTTCCTGACTGGTATATAGCGATAAAAAACATAGCTGAAACTGTTGAAATAGAAAGATTAGCAATAATTGCTACGGGTTCTAGTCCATATGAAATAAAAGTAAAGGAGGAGAGATTACCTGGAAGAAAGATTGAAGGTAATGAATATTATATACATCCCCTCAGCTTTAGAGAGTTTATATTGAAAACACCGTCTAATAAATTCCCTCTGAGAAAAGATGAAATAGATGAGCTAAAGTCAAAGTTAGCGAGATTAAAATTGGATATGGATTCATTTGATATTACAATAGCAAAAGAATTGATTGGTTTCTATGACACTCTGGAAAAGCTATTAAACATTTATCTCATCACTGGAGGCTTCCCTAAAACTATAACTGAATACTTATCATTAGGAAAAATTAGGGATGAGACTTATGAAGAAATTATAAGGCTGATTCTTGGAGATATCTCAAAGGCGAAGAAGAGTGAAAATATAGCCTTAGGCGTTCTAAGATATGTATTAAATCACCTCTCATCTAGAGTAGATTTTGTAACAATTGCGAGAGATATAAATGTTCATCATGACACTGTGAAAGAAATAATAGAACTATTAAACCAAAGTTTTGTTATAACAATCCTATATCCCTTAGATCTGAACAAAAGAATGTTTTCAATAAGAAAGCAGAAGAAAATATTCTTTAACGACCCATTCCTATTCTCAAGCTTAAGAAGATTTTTCTATGGAGACGAATTTGAAGATTTAATTTTAGAAATTGATAAAGTTAAACCCTTGTTGCTTGAAGGACTGGTAGCTAATGCAATAGCGATGCATAAAGAGATACCACATCTCAGAGAGAGATGGAGCTTTCTTGGATATTACTATGACAAGAGAGGGGAAATAGACATTGTTTACATGGGTAAAAAAATTTTGGGAATTGAGGTGAAATATACAGAAGAAGTAAAGAAAAGAAGGTTTCCAATTGACGTTTATTACGCAACAAAAGATGATTATGGGGTGGATAGGATACCCATCTCACTATTATTGGCATTATTGCCTAAGAGCAAAAAAGTGATTTGAATTTTTAGCTAAAGGGACTTGATAGAATTTAAACAATCATACTAATGTTTTTACTTTAATTAGAAAATGGTAAATTCATAAATAAGGAAAAGAAATATTAGCAAACTTTTAGCTCATAAATGGAAGAGTCCAAGATGTTGGAGGATTCAAGTTTTCTTTAATCGTTCTTGGAGTCAACCATTTCAGCAAATTAAGCCACCATCCTGCTTTGTCATTTGTACCAGACATTCTTGAACCTCCAAATGGTTGCCTTCCAACTATAGCACCGACCGGTTTATCATTGATATAGAAGTTCCCGGCTGCATATCTTAAAACTTTTTCTGCTTTTATTATAGCTTCCCGCTCTTTAGCTATAATTGATCCAGTTAGGCCATAAGGCGATGTTTCGTTACAAAGCTCTAGTACTTTCTCATAATCTTTATCATCATAGATATAAAAAGTAAGAACTGGTCCGAATATTTCTTCTTCCATAAGCTTTCCTTTTGGATTTTTCGAGATGATTAAAGTTGGCTCTACAAACCATCCCTTAGAAGAATCATAATTGCCCCCATATATTATTTCATAATCATCGCTTTCTTTGGCATATTCTATGTATGAAACAACTTTTTTGAATGCCTTCTCGCTTATAAGAGCGCCCATATAATTTCTGAAGTCTTCTACAGGTCCTACTTTAATCTTCTTTATCTCAGCTAAAAGCTTTTCTTTTAATTTATCCCAAATGCTCTTAGGCACATATATTCTCGATGCTGCAGAACATTTTTGTCCTTGATAACCGAAACCGCCCCATATGATTGCTGTCACAGCGACATCAATATCAGCTGATGGATGAACGACAATAAAGTCCTTTCCTCCTGTCTCTCCAACAATCCTAGGGAAGTTCTTATAAACGTCAAGATATTTCGTTATCTCCTTCCAAAGAAATTTGAATGTCTTCGTGCTTCCTGTGAAATGCAGTCCGGCAAAGTTAGGATTGCTTATAACAACTTCTAGATATTCATGTCTAAATGGAACAAAATTTACCACTCCTGAAGGTAATCCAGCTTCCTTCAAAACTTTCATTACATAGAAGTTAGAATATATAACCTCAAGAGACGGTTTCCAAAGAACAACATTTCCTACCATGGCTGGTGCGGTGGGAAGATTACCAGCTATAGAAAAGAAGTTAAATGGTGTTATAGCAAGAATGAATCCCTCTAAAGGTCTCCAATCAATTCTATTTAACTCTCCTGGATGCTGATCTGGTTGTTGTTCGTAAATGAATTTCATATAATAAGCGTTAAACCTCCAGAAGTCAATAAGTTCAGCTAGATCTATTTCAGCTTCATATGGATTTTTGGATTGTGTGAGCATTATTGCAGCTATTACCTCAAATCTATATTTCTTTGATAGAAGCTCAGCTGCTTTCAAAAAGATTGCTGCTCTATGATACCAATCCATCGTACTCCATTTTTCCCAAGCATCTAAAGCTCTTTCTATTGCTTCCTCTAACTCTTCTTTTCCCGCCAAATGCGCTATTCCTAATTTTAAAGAATGATTATGCGGAACTCTGCATTCAATCATGTCCCCAGTTTTGACCTCTTTCCCTCCGATTATTAAAGGTATTTCTACAAAACTCTTTTTTAACCTTTCTAACTCTTTCTTAAGGAGTTCTCTTTCACTAGTTCCTTTGGCATAGCTAATTATTCTTTCGTTCTTGGGTTTCTCTATATTCCATATCAAGAATGCACACCTAAAAAATTTTCAATTGTTTTAAAG
>CBDULE010000132.1:0-3138 GCA_965367995.1 uncultured archaeon
CTACTATCCTTCCGCGTTTATCTAATTTTATTCCCAAAACTTCTTTACTCATTGGAGGTGATGGAATTTGACCTATTGCAGTGATGACAGTATCAACTTCAATAACTCTCTCAGTACCAGGAATGGGCTCCAGCTTTAGGATTCTTCCTTCTTTTATCTCAGCATCTACGCTAACAATTTCAACAGCTGAAACTTTTTCATCTCCTAATATCCTTTTCACTATTACCCTCTCTATATGTTCTACCCCAATTCTTAATAACCTATTTATCTCGTATCCACCAGCAGGGGCTTCGCGTCTTCTTTCTATGGAGAGAAGATAAACTTTTCTACCCATGCTCCTAGCTTCTAAAGCAGCATCAACAGCAACTAGACCAGCTCCAACAACAGCAACTCTCTTGCCTAATTTTATCCTTTGATTGGCCCTTATTAAGCCTAAATCATATAACCTATTTCTAAATAGGAAATCAAGAGCTGGATATACTCCCTCCTTATCAGCACCTTCTGCTGGAAGCTTTCTGGATATCCATATGCCAGTAGTTATTAAAACAGCATCATATTCATTAATTATCTCCTCAAGATTTATTGTTTTTTCCGCTATTTCATCGCCGCTACTCTTACGTCCATCACCAGCTATAACCCTATTTCTAAGCTTAAATTCGACCTCAAAAATATCCTCAAGTTCCTTAGTGCCTAAGAATACTCTTCTTTTAGGAATTCTGAGTTCGGGAATACCAAAGACCATTAAACCACCAGGATATGGTAATCTCTCAAATATTGTTATATAATATCCTTTGCAAGCTAGATATCCTGCTGCTCCTAGACCAGCCGGTCCAGCACCTATGATAGCTATTCTCTTGCTTTTTCTCGATACTGGTTTCTCTTTTTTACAGTGGAATGTGAATCGCATGTATTGTCCATGGCTCATTTTACATTCCTCGCAAAAGGTATTACTGTGGATTATAACACCGTATTAAACGAAATACTGGAAGTATTTATAAATTTTTAGATTTATATTTGATATTATATCTATCTTTTATCCCTTCTTTAGACTAACTAATCAACCCAAAATTCATAGGATTCTACTTCTTTAATGAGGGAATATATTTACTACTTCTTCGCTATATCGTTAGTTTTTGTTTTATATTTTCGCTGAAGGATTACTAAGAAAAAATTTGCCTTTGATTATCATGATGCCTCCTTATATCTTCATGAGTTATTGAAGATTTTTCCATGTCATATAAGACAAAAGGTTTATAAGCTTACAATAATATTGATGACTCTAATCTTCCAACAAAGATTATCTGGTGGGTAAGCTAATGGACGAATATGTGATTAATTTTAGAGAGTATCAGACGGATATCTTTTTACTATCGATTCTCATGTTTTTTCTTTTCTTCACTTTTAGCTAATAAACTCATGATAAGCTCTGTTAGTATCTCAGGCGTTTTAGATGTTCTAATATTACTAGTCAGCATTTTAATAACGGTCATAGCACATGAAGCTGTTCATCTCATCATTTTACGGTTGATAGGTATTAAAAATATTGAGGTTAGACCAACAATGATAGGATTTATACCAGCTGTAACTATAAACATTCACGATAGAATTCCCAGGAGAAAATTTCTTGTAGTATCATTAAATCCGCTATTGCTGCTAAGTTTATTTATGATAGCATTAAGCTTAATAGTCAATGGTAGACTAATCCCTATGATAATCTCCACAATTTTTGTGATGAATATTACAGGCTCAGCTGGTGATATTATTATCTCATTACTCGTCTTACCATCATCTAAAGATTCACTACTATATGATAAGGAAGGAAAATTGATCATTTATGGTGAATGGAGAGATATTTCGAGGTATCTTAAGCGGAGCATCCGTCTAATATTCATTTTTGTTCTGATTTACTTAATTGCAAACTTTAAAGTTGAAGTCGTAGTAGAATGAGATACTCATTTTTAATATTCCATAGCTTTTAAATTTAGAGTACGGAATTAATATTTATCTCTTAAAGCTTTAATAGAAATTCCATGATAATTGGCTAACTTTCCTTGTATATTCATCAGCATCAGCCAATTTTAAACCATAATCTCTCAACCTTTCAAAATGACTCTTATTCCTAGTAATAAGAGGCAAGTCTTTCACTATAGCAGTCGTTCCAATGATGAGATCTCTCTCATCAATTAATGCCCCTTTCTTCTTCAAACTATACCATATCTCAGCCATCTTCTCCAATATTTCATTATCGGACCATATTATTATAACGGATTCCTCAAGCAATTCCTTATATTTAGAAGGCTTAAATCCCTTATAGAAACTTCCCCTTATATACTCATATAGTGTTACAAAGCTAATATAAACATCATAGATTGCAACAAATTTTGATAAAAGTTTTCTTTTGACTAGTTCAATAAGCACATCAGTATCAATCATAACTCTATTTCCTTGAATTTCCAACGGCTTTTCACCTCATTCTCCCCAATTTCTGGAAAGCCGATCTTTTCAAGCCTCATGGCAGCGATAATCCTCTTCAACTTAAGATAATCGTCAAGCAAACTATTAAGAAAATCATCCCAAGACCTCCTGCCCTTGAACTTCTCAAGCCTCTTTTTTACACTTTCGCTTACTGTAATGGTAGTATATTTAGACATTCATAACACCGATAATTTCCCTCTTCTCTAATTCTTCTTTTAATTCTGGCAACTCTTCCAAATACAATTCAACTGCTTCTTTTATGTTTTCTAATGCTTCCTCTATAGTTTTTCCCTGGGTTGTAACTCCCGTAAATACCTCTCTAACAATAAATGTGTCCTCTTCTTTCCAGACTATAACATTAAGCTTCATCGCTCTTAGATAGAGTAGCAGATTAAAAAGATTTATTGACATCTCAGGGGAGGATGACAATTCGAGAGAACAACGAATATTAATGGAGAGACTCATGGACTAAGTGCTCTATTATCTAACCAGAATTTTAAAGAAGAAAGGTTTATTCAAGAGGGAAAGGAGAAGCACTAAGATAAGAGTTCTAGCGATAGTTTTGTACTTTTTCGGCTTATCTTTCATAGATATGAGCAAATGTCTTAAAGTTATGAGCTTCAAAGTTTCTTACGAAGCCGTTAGGAAGTGAAGTGATATCAT
>CBDULE010000133.1:0-3136 GCA_965367995.1 uncultured archaeon
ACTCTTATGATATCCCTCCTAATTTACATTTTAGGTTTCATAGAAAATTATATTGCCTTAATAATTTGTTATTTCCTAATTCAGATCCTATTCATTCTATACATGACAGCAGAGATAAGCGTTAGCTTTAGAATACCACTGAAAAAAGCATTTATAATAACCCTAATTCTTCATTACATAGGCCTAGCGGCATATGCGATCATCCTCATTGTCTAAACATTATTTTTATTCCATTGATTTAAAAATGGCTTTCTAGAGATGTATCTAATAATCTTCTGAGTAAAATTTTTATACAAATCTCACCTTTCTTCAATAGATATCGGAATAGGACATGGGGAAAGAGCTGGCGACGCCGCGCGGGGGGCATGAATTCAAAACTCTATTTAATTCCTAATTCAAAATACAACCCCTAATTCAAAATACATGATCCCCCGCGTACTATATTCCCAGGCCTCTCAATGGTGTCGCCAGCTCCCCCAAAAATCTCATTCTATTTGGGATGAGGTAATGAAAAAGAGGAAAATACTTTCTATTCTATTCCGCTCTGAGATAATCGATTATAATTATAGAGAGCTATGGGTTCTTGTGAAAACAGAAGAATTAGGATATCTTTTCATCTATCGTGAGAGAGAATCTGATAAACCAATTGATAAGGTTATCGTTAGAAGAGAAAATCGAGAGGGGGAGATAATACTTGAGCTGAGTGGAGATGAATTGGCATCGTTACCTCTTAAATTCAGGAAGAAGTTAGGACTGCCGATGCCTAAGCAAAGCAAATTAGATATTTTCTTTAATAAATGAATGTTTTTAGCTTGAATTCAAATAGATTTACGTGTGAGAGATTATGCCTTTATAGCTTGAAGGATTAATTTTGCTTCTCTCGCTTTTCCTTGATATCCTCTTTTATCCCAAATTCTTATGACTTGCTCTAATAATTTCTTTGCTTCATTGATCAGTTCCTCGTCATGACCAAACTTATCAACATATTCTTCAATTATGCTTCCAAGCTTTGGTGCTACTATAGCCATCTCGAATTCGCTTTCCTCTGGACTTTTGATTAGAATTCTTATCAGTTCCATTAACCTTTTAATTTTCTCTTTGCATTTATCCGCTCTATCTGAATTTTTAATTAATATCTTCACGAGATCCCCAAAGTTGTCAACCATTTCCCTTGAGAAAGCACCATGTTTTATTGTCCAATCAGCAACTTGGTCAAGTAGATTGAGCAGCTCTGTTATAACATATTCTCTAGAACTCTTTAAGGAGATTAAACCAATGAGAGAAGCCATTATGACTATTGAGTTTATCATAAATGCATAAGTATTTTCTCTTATCTTATCAAGCTCTTCAACTATATGATCCGGTAGAAAGGCTAATCTCCTTAGATATGATATTAACTCATCTGGTACGTCTCCTAGGTTAATAGACGATTTTGCTAGGACGAAAGCTATTGGAGATGAATATGATAGATAGTTATATACTCCTATTCTTCCTCTTGCTAGAAGACTTGAAAAGAAATCTAAACCTTTCTTTGATATATTATGTGCATCCTTCCATATCCTTATTCTTTCATCCCCTGAGGAGAAATATGTCAAATAATATAGCATGTGAAGCAAGAACTGATAGAAATTAAAGTACATTGTTATATCTAATGGCGGTTTTGCATCAACTAGATAATAAACATCACTCATAACCGTATCATAAGCCTCCTGAAGCATCGTATGTCGATCGTTTATTGGTAATCCATAAGATTCTATCGCAGCTAAAACTGAGATTAGGTATGGTTGAATTCTCGAAAGTAATGAGAAGCTTATCTCAAGAAGCTTCTCCCTCTGGAGTATTCTCACTAATATAAATTTCCTTAATTGATCCTCAAGTCTCTTCTTCATCTCAATATATCTTGTTTTAATTTCCGCTAATCTCTTCTGAACCTCAACCCAACCTTTCGGTGAATATAATATAGTAAAAATCTCTGCAACCTCTTTAAGTGATCTTATATACTCGTAAAGTAATTTGGATCTTCTCTCAAAAACTTTAATTAATTCATCGCCTATAGGCCCTTGAACAACATATCTAGAAGGCGAGTAAAAGATGAAAGCTAAAGAATCTCTTATAGCTTCATCTTCAGCTCCTGCAATTAATTTTGCAATTTCCTCCCTCTTTTCTTTAACAAAAGAAATCCATTCTGCAATTCTATTCTCAAATACTAGGTTTGCTTCCTTCTTTATGAACTCGGCAACAAGATCATCAGAATATTGTAATTCTTTTAAGAGTTCTTTAATTAATGATTCCTGAATAACATTATGACCTGGAGGGAGTCTACGCGTAATTAATCCTATCTTAATCGCTAATAGCTTTCCGATGTGAGAGTATTCACCTCTGGTCTTAGATAAAGAATATGCTGCATCAAAAGCCTTAAGCAGATTCCAAGAATATGCCTCATCTAATGCTTTTTTAAGCGTTTTAACTGGATCCAAAACCCTAGAAGTTGATGGTTTATGCACTTTCGACATTTCATCCCTTTTTTCCTTTTCTACGAACTCTTTAAACAATCTTTCGATTAAGATGACCTTTTCTGTGGGTATATTACCATAAATAATTTTTGCAAGCTCAACAATTTGCTTAAAAGATGGTAGTTTAGCCTCTCCTTTCATAAATTCTTCAAGAACTTTTTCTACCTCGTTAACAACTTCACTTGTAACCACATCCATGTCCTTACTAATTATCCTATCAATTTTTGTAATTAGATCTCTAGCTAATATCTCGATTAAGGAGTCTCCTGGTTTTTGAGCAACTATAGCAACAACAACATCTGGGTTTACATTACTAGCAACAATATAGACTTTAAGATCTTTAAGCTCCAAACTCTCTACATTTCCTGCACCTAAAGCTTCAGAAAGGTTTAATACAGCTGACATTAATGGTGGTAAAATATTTTCAGCTTTTTCAAAGCCTTTTTGAGCTATTAGAAGACCTGATTTTAATATAGCCAATACTCCTCTTATCAACCTAATTACCCCTCACAATTTTAACGAAATTTTCTTTCTCAAATATTTTTCTGAACCTGTCTCTTATACACATCTCCGAGCCCACGAGACCTCTCTACATATCGTATGCCGTCTTCTGCTTGAAAAAA
>CBDULE010000134.1:0-3088 GCA_965367995.1 uncultured archaeon
TAATGATACGGCGACCACCGAGATCTACACCGTCTAATTCGTCGGCAGCGTCAGATGTGTATAAGAGACAGTCTTATGACATTACCAATATTCTCTAGCAAAAATCTAGCAAGTTCCTTCAGCTTTCTAACATTTATGGTATACCTATCTGCTATATCCCTGTAGATTATGTCTACAAAATAACTTTGGAGATATTTTAGTTTCCTAATTTCTGATCTTTCCAATACAACTTCTGGAAATCCTCCGTATTGCATATAATCCATGAGGTAATGATTTACAATTCCTTGCTCACCACCAAATTGTAATAATGGATCACCAATCTCAACTTCCTTTGCTTTTAGATACTCAGCAAATGAGAATGGCCAGACTTCAATATCTATTCTTCGACCGGATAGTTTAGAAGCTATTTCAGGCTTTAAAATGCTTGCTGATGAACAAGATATCACAATGCTTACGTCTTTTCTTAAATCAGAAAATCTTCTCAAATAACCGCCCCATTCTTCAAGTCTTTGTATTTCATCAATGAATATAAAAAAATTCTTTGATACTCCAGTTAGCTCGTAATATAGGTTGATGATCCTATCTAATGCTGATTTTTCTTTAGGAAACCGTTCATCATCGAGATTAATGTATACAACACTTTTTGGCTCAACTCCTTTATCTATTAAAGATTTTATAATTTGAAACATTATGAATGTCTTTCCCGATCTTCTAACACCATAGAGAACTATTATCTTCTTTCCAAGAAAATTTATTGCTTGATTCACGTAATCTTCTCTAAAGACCCATGGCTCAGACCAATTTTCTTTTCTCCACCAGATATTCCACTGCAATAGAGCTTCTCTCATTATCATACCTCTAAGTAAATTAGTAATATATACTTTACTAAAGTATGCAATTTTAGTTAAATATATTTTACTATTTTCTAGCTTATTAGTAAAATGCATTTTCACTAAGCGAAGTGGGAATAAAATTATGTTGTTCCTTTAGCTACATCCATTTCTAAGTGAAAAAGTTCTTCTAATGCTCAAATAGCCTAATTATAATAATATTAACAAATTACTTTACTTCATCAGATAGTTCTATGGGTGCTCTAAATGGACATTAAGATTGTTAAAGCGGAAAGGAAGCACTTTGATGATTTACTTTTCCTTTATTATTCATTCTATGTGGAATTACGCTCTAAGCAGGGGTGGTCTCATGGCGATATTGATGATTATAGGGAAGATGTAGAAGACATGTTCAGAAGAGGTGATGCAATTTTCCTAGCTTATTTCGAGGACAAGCCTATTGGTTTTGTTAGAATTAGTGAGAGGGAGGGTTCTTATTGGATAGAAGAATTATACGTCAAGCCTGAGTATAGAGGGAAAGGTATTGGTAGAAAGCTTGTGGAACAGGCTGAAAAATTCATTTCTGAAAGAGATACTCATGCATATATCATGGTTCTTCCTCAAGATAAAAATGCTATTTTATTTTGGATGAGGATGGGTTATGATTTGCTTAATACAATAGAACTTACCAAGGATCTTAGGTCTGTTTCCAAATCCGAAGATACGCATACTATTGAAGTATTTGGATATCCTATGAGACTATACAGGTGGAAGAATGCTAATTTTTCGGAGCTAGAGACTGAGTATCTTGAGACATTAAGTAGGTTCTTTAGGAGATACTCTAGAGATGATTTCCTAAGAGTAGTAATAAATGCTTTAAAGGAGGCTTTAAAAGATTAAAAAAGCATACGTAAGCTAATCTTCATAAATAAGAATCTGAAAAATTTAAGTGATGAAATAGAGACGATATTGGACTAATTTATGGTGATTTTTTCTATTTGAAAGAAATTAATCATTAAATTCAAAATCGATTAAGGAGATTGAGCTTAATCTAGCTAAATAAATGATTTAGTCAACGAGTTACTATCTAACGTTTTCTTATACTTTCTCAACTGTTTAAAAACATTCCCATATAAAGTTATTCCCTTATGGATCGGTCAAAAATACTAAAGTTGCAGCTTTCTTTGAGTCTTGAAATAATTTCATTCAAGGAAATACCTTTGACAAGAAGAATTTTATTTCTCGTTCTTTCTCCTTTAATTAGCTCTATATCTCTTGTCTGTAGGATTTTCCTTAAAAACTTAATGAGCTGTTTATTCGCTCTCCCCTTTATAGGAGGCTCTGATATTTCTATAACCACATAATTTTCTCCGAGCTCAACAATCCTATCATTATTCGCATTAGGCTTGACTAATACATATAACAAAATTCCTTCTTTCGTTTGCTTGCAAAACAAGCTCATCAACTCCAAATGTCTTATATAAATATCGCTACCTAATGTAATTTTTTCTTCATTAATTAAAGTTCTCATGAATTATGTTAAAGCGAAATATTAAAGTTTATACTCTATGCTTCCTTAAATAATTTAATTAAGTTTTTTTATTATGAGCGTCAATAAGGTGGGAATTTTGGCCATCAAAGTTGTCCAGAGAGATCTATTAAAACTAATTAAAATTGCAGTCTCTGAACATCCTATAGATCTGTCAAAATTCCTTGTTAAGGTTCTTGAAAAAATTTTGCCAGAGGTAAAAGATCAGCTAGGAATAGATTTTGATGATGTTAAGGTATATCCTGGACCTCAACCCAGAGAAAGTGCGGATATTGAATTGTTCAAGGATGGAAATCTTATCATGAGAATCAATGAGAAAACCTGTATGTCTGGCGATTTAAGGGTTACTATAAGAAGGCTAAAGCGTTCTCTCAGATACAAAGAAGAAGGCTTAATTATTGCTTTTGTATTGTTTGAGAAAGAAGATAAAGCCGATCTTAGGATGTTAATAGTATTAATACCTCAAGAAGTAATCAGAAAAGTTAGAACAGAGGACATTGATGAATATATTAGAGAGTTTCTGCTAGAGAAGACATTTAAAGAGGGGTATCAAGATTATCATTTAATCGCGTTTAATGAAGCTGTTAATTTATTACGAGCCTATCAGACAATAGTAGCGGCGGAAAAGGCTGATGCTGCTTTGAAAGCCGTTGACGAAGTCAAGAGTGCCGTGCATTTGGCTATTAAGAAGGCTGATGCTGCTTTGAAA
>CBDULE010000135.1:0-2974 GCA_965367995.1 uncultured archaeon
AAGGAAGTTATTATTAATAAAGCGAAAGATGTTGATGCACTAGTTACTCTCCTAACAGATCCTATAGATGAGGAGGTTTTGAGAGAAGCTAAGAATTTGAGAATAATTGCTCAATATGCTGTCGGTTATGATAATATTGATATCGAAGCTTGCACTAAGAGAGGAATATATGTTACCAACACACCCGGAGTTCTTACAGAAGCAGTTGCTGACTTAACATGGGCCCTAATTCTCGCTATTACCAGAAGAATCGTTGAAGCAGATAAATTTGTTAGAAGCGGAGAGTGGGAGAAAACGAGAACTGGTTGGCATCCTCAGATGATGCTTGGAGCAGAGCTTAATGGCAAGATTCTCGGTATTATCGGGATGGGTAGAATTGGATCGGCTGTGGCTAGGAGAGCAAAATGTTTTGGGATGAAAGTGATTTACTATGATAAGTATAGGAAAGAGGATATTGAGAAGGAGATTGGGGCTAAATTTGTCGAGCTGGAAGAGCTTCTTAGGACAGCTGATATAATTTCCATTCATGTCCCATTAACTCCAGAGACTAGAAGAATGATTGGTGAGAAGGAACTTAGAATGATGAAGAAGACTGCTTATCTAATAAATACTAGCAGAGGTGCCGTTTTGGACGAAAAAGCTTTATTTAAAGCTCTTAAAGAAGGATGGATCGCTGGAGCTGCGTTAGATGTTTTCGAAAAAGAACCTACACCTAAGGATAACCCATTATTAGCTCTAGAGAATATTGTGGTTACTCCTCACATAGGAAGCGCCACCATTGAAACTAGGACTAGAATGGCTGAGATTGTTGCTGAGAATCTGATAGCGTTCTACAATGGTAAGATCCCACCTAACTTGGTTAATCCCGAAGTAGTAAAAATTAGGAAACCCGGTTTTTCCTTATAATTCATCCACTGTATATGTATATTTATTAAAATATTCAGATTTTTCATGGACGCAATATGAGAAGTGGCCAAGAAGCCAAGAAAATAAAACTAATAGTTTTTTTTCGATGAAGCATTATTCCCATTTTAACATAAACAGGTAGATTAGAAACAATTTTCTGGTAATTCATTATCCTCTAATGCTAATTTTTAATTTAACTGAACGGAAGATACCACGATTCATAAAACATAATTCTTAACCGATTTAGTGAATCATAACTGTTAAAATATATTACCGATTATATATTACAAAATTCATAATACTGAGGTGCTCCTCCATGTCTATGGTTGTGGTCTCTGCCAGAATTCCTAAAGAGTTAAAGGAGAAGGCTAAAGTATATGGTATCGATATCTCGGAGGTTCTTCGAAGAGCTTTGGAGAAAGAAATAAGGAAAAGAGAGCTTAAGGAAATAGATGAATTGCTTAATAAATTAAGGAGAGAGCTACATGGTATCACGACAGAAGAGATAGTAAGAGTTATTAGGGAATCGCGTGAGGAGAGATGAAGTACCTCCTTGATGCCAGCGCATTAGTAGAGCTCTTTCTAAAGCTTGATGCTAAGAGCTTATTAGAGATATTAAGAAAGAGTTGTATTCTTGATTTGACGATTTACGAATTTTGTAACGCCTTATGGAAACTAGCTAAAATAAAAAAGCTAATAACCAAGGATGCAGCTATCGCTGGTGCTGAGTTATTAGAGAAAGTTATTGCTGGGAAAATGTTAGAAGTATCTAGTGGAACCGCGAAACTGAGAGACCTTATGGATAAAGCATTAAGAAGTGGCATGAATATCTATGACTCCGCTTATATTCATATCGCTGATAAGAGAAAGGTAGTACTTGTTACTGAGGATTCTGGACTTTATACAAATGCTAAAGAAGTTTTTGGTATAGAAGTTATTAGAGTGAGAGAACTGCTGGAAAGGGAGCTAACTAGTGGTAAAAATCATAACAAGGGGGCATTCATGTGACGTTTATAGGTATAGGAGGTTAAGACCTTGTCCTACGAAATTGGTGAATTAGCTGAGAAGGAACTGGTAGAGATTTTTGAGAAGAATAAACTTACAGCAATAAAAATACCCTTATCTGGTAGATCACAACTACTACCAGATATAATAGTTCCCAGAAGGGGAATTCTATACGGCTTTGAGGTAAAGGCTGTAAGGGATAAAGATAGAGCTAGTTTTTCAGGCAAAGGCTTCGATAACTTATTAGACTGGTTAGTAATTTTAAGGAAGGAAGGAATACCGGCTAAGGCTTATCTCGCGGTTAAACTAGGAAATACATGGTACTTTGTCGAGATTGATAAGAGAACGAAGGAAGTAAAGATTCCGAGTGATGAGATGATCGATCTTGATGAGATGTTACGAATTTTGAAAGGAAGAAAGAAGAGAAAGAAAGTTGATTGTACAGTGCGTATAATGGGATCTAAGGAGGACGCTTATAAGCTTCTTAAGATAATAAGGGATTGTCTGGAGAAAAAAGGATATATTGTAAAAACAACAGAGCTTGAGGTTTATAAGGACAAGAAGACTAGAGAAGAGATCGATAGAAAAAGAACGAGAATATACATAAATCTGAAGAAGAAGTGAGTGAGGCTAAATGATAAATCCCCTAAAACTCTCTGTAGAGGTCAATAGGATAGTATGTAGAGAGGAGCATGGCGTATTTCTTAGGAGATACTGGAGGTTTCGAGGCGGCAAATGGTATGGTGGAATAGCTACTGCTGATTGTGTGGGATGCAACTTAAGATGTAAGTTCTGCGGGCCGGTCTTATACATGACGAAAAATAAGTTAATAGGCGAGTTTAAAACTCCAGAAGAGGTTGCTAAGAGGCTCGTTAATATCGCTTTTAAGAAGAACTATAGATACGTAAGAGTAAGTGGTGGGGAACCAACAATATGTATTGAGCATCTTTTCCAGCTATTAGAAATAATTGGGGACTACCCATTTGTTTTCATTCTAGAGACTAATGGAATCTTGATAGGTCATGATAAATCTATTGCGAAGAGACTAAGTAATTATGAGAAT
>CBDULE010000136.1:0-2918 GCA_965367995.1 uncultured archaeon
GAAACCCTCAGAAAAGAGATAGCAAGATTCCTGACATTCTTTACGAAATCTACCAGATCAACGGAGATTGGTGTTGAGATAAGAAACCCTCAGAAAAGAGATAGCAAGTTTCTTTTTCTTCTAAGGGAATCGCTCTAGGAGTAGGTCCAGGTACTGGTGAGTTGAGATAAGAAACCCTCAGAAAAGAGATAGCAAGATCCGAGTGGTTCTAACGCTTCAGTCGAGAGCGGTATTTTCTTGAATACGTTGAGATAAGAAACCCTCAGAAAAGAGATAGCAAGCAAGAAGGCTAGTTATATTGTCTATCTGTAGTATCAGGTCTGATGAAACAGTTGAGATAAGAAACCCTCAGAAAAGAGATAGCAAGGCATTCATCGATTATCCCGATGCAGGAGAACACACATACGATGTATATGTTGAGATAAGAAACCCTAGAAAAGAGATATCAAGTTCGGTGACTTGAACTTTAGTTTGTACATTTCTCAACACCTCTTTTTTGTTGAGATAAGAAACCCTCAGAAAAGAGATAGCAATAAAAAGGGCGAATAAAGGCCAATGCCGACAAGATCATATTTTTTCATTCTACCTACTCGGCTTCCTAAAGAATATTAATCATATGGACATCATATCCTTCATCTTGTAAAATGCGTTTTTTATTAGCTCAGCAACAAGTGCAGTATTACCGGTAGCTGAAAAGTACAACAAAAGAACTTTCATATTATTCGTCTGATTATATGACTATTCATGTTGGTGCTATGGATTATTTAAATCTAGCTATGTGTATGTATAAGAATTGAGAGATTAACATGAGTGAGTTATATGAAAGCTTTAGCTACTCTTTTTACACTTTTACTCATATCAAATTTAATTGCTTGTTCAACCATTAATCAGATATCCATTAACATCGAAGAAGAACTCAGCTTGAAGGTTAACGACAATTCAAACATGACTCTAGTGAATATTAGCTATATTGAAGAACTCGTAAAAGATTTCGAGGAGGCGTTCTGGGATAATGTATCTGGAGGATATTATGATGCCATGTATAATGGCGAGATATCATCTACTGCTAAGAATTTTCAAGCTGTATATTATTCACTAAGACTTTACTCATTGCTCTATAAAGAGACGGGAAAAATAGAGTATTTAGAGAAGATAAATGAACTTTTTGTGACAGCTGAGAAATTTAAGGATCCTAATACAGAGCTCTATTATCCAATCATGGATGAGAACTTTACAGAACCCTATGGCTCTGCTGATATAGCTAAGCTATCATTTACATTGGATTATGGATATTCCTTAATAGTAGCGTACAATATTACTAAGAATTCAACCTTCCTCGAGAGAGCAATTGAATTATCAGATAACATCTTCTCACGCTATTTTGATAGCGCATATGGCGGATATGGAATCCCTTATATGGATACTGTTCTTAAGGATGCCGGTGCTGAGTCATTAGCAATAAGATTAAACTATTTCCTATTTAAGATTACTGGAGAGAGTAAGTATAAGGAGAGAGTTATATACAGCAAAGACGCATTAGAAAAGATGTGGCATAATGGATTTTATCATAGCTATTTTGAGGATTTCCATCCATTTAATGAGTATCGATATGGCGTGGGTCATGTAGCTACTTCACCTATGCTTGGATACGGATATGCTTACCTGCTTCTTGGAGATAATCATCTCCTAGAGAGAGCATTAACTCTAGTTAATCAGACACTTTTTTACTACTGGGATAGCATTGCAGGCGGTTACATGTACAGATTAAAGGAAGATTTCACTGTGGATGTTGGTGATAAGATGGGGTATGAAATGGTTCAAACAACACTCGGGTTATATGAAATGTACAAAATCTTAAGCTCAATTGAAGGGGCTGAGAAGCTTGCAAAACTTGTTCTTAGGAGAGTTTATGGGGCAATCAAGCTCATATATGATAGATTCTTAGTTGATAAAGAATGGCTTGTCTCTAAGGTAAGTAGAGGATTAATTGTAGTAGATAGTACAATTTATAGTGCAAATCAAGCGAGATTTATTCTACTGCTAGAAACTGTTAAGAAGTATTTTGCTAAGGATACATATCCACCGGAATTAAACTCATTGGAGATGGAAGGAAGTATAATTAAAATTAGAACAGCGGATATGGAGGATGGAGTAAAAAGCGTCATCATTGAGTTAAATGAAAATACTAACGAAGCTGAGTTTGATCCCGAGTTAAACGTTTTTGTTGCATCTATAAATTCCTATAAAGCTTTGTCACAATCCATTAAAATTAACATAACCGACTGGAGCGGTAATAGTGTATTAATCAAATTCAAACTAATGTTAGGCAGTGGCTGGTTTATAGATATTAAGGTTTGGATAATAACAGCCTTGACTGTCGTCATTATAGTTTATATAATACTTCAATATAGAAAAGGAGAGAAAAGTGAAGAGGCCCAACAGCTTTAGTACCATTATTCCTCTTTGTCGATATTACAGTAAAAAATAGGTTTAATAGTTTATAGACCAGGCATATTCTTAAAGTCGTTCTTCACGTTCTCAGTATCTACAGCTATTTAACAAATCTAGTGACCCATGTATCAAGCCCTCAAACATATTGATTCCTAAGAACACTTAATAACTTTGAATTCGAAGAAATGAAGAAATAATACAACCGCGTTTTGAATCCTAACATCGTGAAAGGCTGAATTCAGGTATTTAAATCTTACACTGCTGAAAAATACAGACATATTAAATTTTATATTAACGAAAAGAATAGAAAATATGATAAATGATCAAAACAAATAAAAGAAACAACGAGAGCAGAGAATAGGGACACGGGGCAGGAAGAGGTGGCGAATCCCAAGCATGAGAATTCAGGAATCACATTATAAAAGCGTTTCGGTGAATAATTTAAATATAGGATCGCACACTATAAT
>CBDULE010000137.1:0-2860 GCA_965367995.1 uncultured archaeon
AGCAGAAGACGGCATACGAGATGTAGAGAGGTCTCGTGGGCTCGGAGATGTGTATAAGAGACAGCCATATTACTAATCGACAATAATGATCTAAATTTGATATTTGATTTGGCTGATAAAATTTTGAATAGACCTAAAGAAGTTGATAATCCAATAATTGAAATTAATAGACTTCTTGATTTTAAAGAGCCCGAAGATGAACTACTCAAAACTCTCTCTATATTTATAAAAACTTTTCCAGTGCTAGCGATTTTTATTATTCCTATAGCTTTTCAAGACGAATATAAAGAAAAATTGCCTATAGTGTATGCTGCAATTCTTTCTCTTCCTAAAGTAAAAGAATTGCTAAGGAAAACAGTTGAAAAATTATCAGATGTAAAAGGTTATGGGAGGAAAGGTGCTAGAGATGCTATTGGTTTGATTGCTTTTTCTATAATCCAGGCTATGGGGAAGCTATCGAAGGAGGTTATATACGGTAGAGTAGAAGAAGATGATGTAGTAGACCTATTAGATGTTGCTAAAAAAGCTGCAGAAATTTATGGGGATAAACATTTAAGCATTGATGTTGATTATTCAAGAGCTGTCTTCTTCTTTTTAGTCAAGAGATATGAGGAGTCTGCAAAAATATTTGAAGAGATAAGCAATAAAATCGAATCAATAAAAGAGAAAGAAAAAATTTCAAAACTCGTGAAATTAGGCTTAGCCCAATCTTATTACTATTTAGGAAGATATGAGGATAGTATTGAGATTCTTGATTCTATCATCTCATCGTTTTCTAAAGAAGATAAAAGAACCGAACTTATATTTGCACTTTACTTTAAGGGAAAAGTTTTGATAGCCTTAGGAAGAAAAGATGAGGGAATTTCTCTAATTAAAGAGGCTATGAAAGTAGCTAAAGACTTTGATATAATGGCGTATAGATTAATGGAAGATGAATTAGAAAAAATACTAAAGGGAAAAGAATGATTTCATCTCTTTAATCTTTTTTCAATTTCTTGATATAATACTTCTGCCAGAGAAGTGCCGCACTTATTGCATCTCTCAGGAACATTTATAATAGGATACTTCTCCCCACATACTGGACATCTTACCACTGGAACGACCCTTAATTCTAATCCCTCTCTTTCTACTACGTAAACCTCATCACCCTTCTTTATATTCCACTTTTCTGTGTGAGCCCACCAAATCTCTCCTCCAATCTTTACTCTTCCTTTCGGACTGATATCTTCTATTGCAACACCAAATCTTTCTGGCATCGTGACATCATATGGTTCTCCCAAATTTCTGACGAGGTAAAGAATGAGGGTTAGAAAACCAAACATAATTGAAGAAGCCACAATTATTGCTAACCTCCCACTTGGATCAATAAGTAATGCAAAGAATGTAGGTATCACTATCAATGGAGCTAGCATAAGAGCTGATTTCATTTCTGTTGAACCCATCGCGGCTGCCGATCCTATAAAGAACAGAAATACAATTAAGGTGATTATTATAGTCATCTCATATGACAGTTTTCCTACGCTACTAACTATTGCTGAAAGTATTACAAGTAGGAATACTACTGGAATGAATATCTTAAGGAGAGCTTTCCCAGTAGCTGGTTCAAAGACCATTGTTATCAAGATTACCGAGAGAAAAATGATTATTAGGCCGGCTATAGGGTCGTAAGTCAATACTGAAATTCCAGTTATTAGGAATATGAAAAGGATGAATATAAGAAATGCCTTGCCTAAATCCATTATTTACCTCCCTCCTTTAGAATTTTCTTAAGGAGTTCTTCAATTTCTCCAGGAAGCTCTATAACTAATGGAAACTTAGTAGGAATTAACATAAGGGTGTTATTCTCCCTACCTATTTCATAAAGAATGTTCATCCATCTAAGCTCCAATGCTAAAGGTTTTGAAAGATACATTTCAGCAGCTTTTAACATTTTCTCAGCAGCTTCAACTTCTGCTTGAGCCAAGATAACTCTAGCTCTTCTTTCTCTCTCAGCTCTAGCTTGAAGAGCTATTGCTTCTTGAAGCTGTTCTGGTATGGCTATATCTCTAAGCTCAACACTTGTTACTTTCACACCCCATGTCTCAGTTTTCTCATCTAGAATCTCTTGAATATGCTCTGCAACTTTCTCTCTATGTGCTAAAAGTTCATCAAGTTCTACCTTTCCTATAACTTCTCTAAGGGATGTTTGAGCAGCATATTCGGTAGCTAGGATGTAATTCTCAACATTAAGAATTGCTTTTTCAACGTCAACAACCCTATAATAAACTACGGCATCAACGGAAATTGGAATATTATCTCTAGTTAAAGTCCTCTCACTCGTAAACATATATTGATACAATCTTAAAGATACTTTCCTAGGTACTGTTTCTATGATTGGCCAGACGAAAATTATTCCTGGCCCTTTTACAGCCTTAAATTTTCCAAGTCTTAGAACTAAAACTCTCTCCCATTCATTTATAATATATATTCCCGCTGAGACATATATCAAAATTGCAAGGGTTGTGATTATTATCAGAACGAGATATTGAGGCATTCCAGTTTCCAACAATATAAATCCAAGAATTGCTATTAATAACCAACCAGAAACAACACTCCACGTTCTCCCCAAAATCCTCGCCATCTTTAATTATACCAAATGAAAAGATTAATAGAAAGTTTATCATATATTTTTAACATGACTTAGAGATGATGAGCTGGCTGAGCACCGAGCATTGCGATGAAGAGAGTTAAAAGCTCTGAATTTTTGCTCTAATTATGTACCTCTAGATAACAAATGTTTGCAAAATAATAGCGAAGATTTATATTGGAATCCTTACTTCTACTCTTTAAGGCTAAATATTTTATAGGGTGTGTTATAGGT
>CBDULE010000138.1:0-2853 GCA_965367995.1 uncultured archaeon
GGAGGATGAATAGAATATTCCTGAATAAGAACAATAGAAAGCCACGAAAATCCAGATTCAGAATTCTCTTGGCATCCATAAATAATTGGAGAAGCCAGATTACACCTACCAAGTATGTCAAGACTAAGATGAATAAGAGATTGCGTTGCATATCCCACCACATGTTCCGAGTCGTGTGGAACAAGTAGCCAATAATAAGACCGCTCAATATTATGACTTGAAGGATTCTTTCATGAATTCTACTAGAGTCTCTTTCTATTATATTGGGAGCTTTTGATGCGATTGATTCTATGAGGTAAAGTAGAGAAGCTATTGAGAAGTAAGTGAAGATCGGAGGCTCCAGCAGGACCTCAAAATTAAACAAGAGTTGAGTAGGAAGATTAGAATAAATCGGTTTAGATAATCCCCTTGGATGGGGATAAAATATTGCGAAGAAATGCATTAAGACAGATCCAAAGATTAATAATTTCCTTGAGAAAGCAATCCATTGAAATGGTACTACTTGGATTTCAAAGAAATCATAGAGTGTGAAGGGTAGATCAATAAAAATTTCATAAAAAAGAGCCACGTAGATAACGATTTTAATAAATCTTAAGAACCATTTTGAGAAAATATATTTCCTCATCCTTATGTATAGGAACAGGAGAACGAGTAAAAAGGTTAGTGGTAGCGTAAGATTAAGCTTCACAAGCAAGCTCCAGCCCATGATTAGAACCGATATAGCGAAGCTTCGGTAATTGACTCTGATATATGAGGAGGATTCATTGAGAGATTGAGGAACTGTTTCGAAGCTCCTGAGTAAATAAAATGTAGAAGAAAGGGCTAATCCAGCATAGAGAGAGTCTGGGAGAAGAAACGATGATATCGTTAAAATTATCGGGCAAGTAATGAGGGGGATCACAAGAATAAGAGATAGAAAATATTGCCTCTGTTTAAGAATTATTAACAAAATACCATAAGCTCCTAATGCGGCCAATGCTACAGAGATGTAATTAATGACAAATGGGTTCTGGAACAGTAAAATCGACATGCTCAAGAGAGAAATCCATAACCATCGCCCTATCCAATACGCAGTTATCCTTGAGGAGCTAGCAGTTGCTGGAAGAAATATTTTCTCGCTTAAGAATAAATGAGAACTCAGGAGATAGATAGCTTCGTCTGGAGTCCAGAATCGGTAAATACTCGCTCTCCAATAAACAGATATAATTACCGCGAGAGAAGGAATTAGGAGTAAGATAATTAGTTGATCTATATTAAGAGAAAACATTGTAGTCTTCTTGCCGAGTTTTAGCTCTAGTATTATCGTCCAAAGAAACATTGCAATAGCGTAGAGTATTGAAAGGAAATGCGTTAACCCTGCGATAATGGCTATGAAACCAAGAGAGAACAGCAATGATACTGCCAAAAGAATGCTAATGATTAATAATTCAATCAACCTAATGCGGAGGAGAGGCTCATTATTAGAAATAGAAATGGTAATTATAGAGAAAAAGGCGAAGGAGTAAAAAACGAAACACGATAGGAGAGAAAGCCTTACGATTGTCAACTCGAAGAGAATAAGTAAAAGAAGATAGGTAAGTAGCGGTAAAGCCAAGGCAACTCTGATGTAGCGCGAATAAATTATATGATTTCGATGAGAGGATACTAGACGCGCCAAAATTAGATGCCCTCACTAAAATGATGAAGCTATGGTTAAGTTTATGGCATATAGCTGATTAGAGGATAATACTAGCTAATTTTTCTGCATTTAAATTTTTTAAGAAGATAATAAAGATGAAGCTGTTATCAATTAGTACACTTTCATTTGCACAGTGTTATGTTCTGTGAGCCGAAAACTGTGAAAATCCGATAATCAGATATCAGCTTCTCTATATGATCTAAGTTACAATTGGAGTGCTGAAGTAGATGATCAATTTCTAATATTACCTAAAAATAACAAGTCCACATCCCATATTTCTAACGTCTTAGTATCTCCTTGTATGTACCGTCCAATGCCTTAAGGACGCAATCCCAACTATGCCGCTTCTCGATGTGTTTTCTTGCCCTTTCTCCCATTTTTTTGGCTAATTGTTCGTTACTAATTAATCTTATCATAGCCTCTTTCAGTGCGAATGTACTCTTGCTTGGAACGAGAATACCGTTGTAACCGTTCCGTATAATTTCTCGTATGCCTGGGAGATCCGAAGCTATTACAGGTAAACCACAAGCCATGGCCTCTAGAACAGCTACAGGCATTCCCTCGCTTAAAGATGGAAAAATAAATGCGTAAGCTTTTGATAATATCTCTGGGATCCGATTATGCTCTATGAATCCAGTAAAAACAACATTTGACTCTAAATTATAGTTCTTTACAAGATTCTTGATATAAGGCAGAAGAGGTCCATCTCCTACTAAGATCAGTTTTGTATCCCTATATATTTTTACTACCTCTCTCATAGCACCTATTAAGTATTGCAGCCCCTTTTCGGGCACGAATCTTCCCACCCATATAAAAACTGGTGCCTCAGGTCGCTTATTCGCGGGTTTGAATAAATTTATATCAACAGGATTTGGAATTATCCGTATTTTTTCTTTTTTAATACCGTAATATTTCATGATTTTATGCGCATCGTATCTCGTGAGACATATAATTCTAGTCGCATCAACAAAAATTTGCCTAGCAAGAGAGAAAAGGTAGATCTTCTGGGCTGAATTAACCACGGGTCCTCTCTCTACCGCGAAACCGTGCACAGTAACTATTGAGGGGATCTTTTGTTTTTTCGATAATTTTATAGCCATATATGTCTGTCTCTTATACACATCTCCGAGCCCACGAGACCTCTCTACATCTCGTATGCCGTCTTCTGCTTGAAA
>CBDULE010000139.1:0-2813 GCA_965367995.1 uncultured archaeon
AGCTTTGTCAGAGAATTACAAAAGCTTAAGGCCCCTCTAATTTTAACCGATATTATGGAGCTTCTTGGAGAGGATGAAAAAGAGGCCGCATCAAAGGCATTTAAAAAAGAATTAGACAATAATCTGTTATTTTTAGAGGGGGTGGTGTCAAGAAAGAAGCAGATTGTACCTCCCTTGACTAAAAGTTTAAAAGAAAAATGAAAGTTGATATTAAAAAACTGGAGAAATCGCAAATTGAACTTAAATTTAAACTTTCCAAAGAAGAACTCAACAGTTTTGTTGACAAAGCAACAAAGAGTTTGGGAAAAGATTTAGAGATAAAAACTGGGATTTTTGTATGTCCTAACTGTGGTTATATAACTATAGATCGAGCGCCTGGTCATTGTCCAGTATGCGGTATTCCAGGAAATCAATTTATCAAATTTTGATGTAGCTTATTCTATAACCTTTTAATTTAATTTTTGAAAAATTGGAGATAATTATTCCTTAGCAAGTTTCTGGATGATTTTTACTGACCATGATGGAGTAACAAAGCCTATATAGACCATTATTAGACCAAGTATTATGCACGCATATGCTGGAATTAGCCATAATGAGAAAGGTTGACCTATAACCTCATCAATTAAGTAAAATATAAAGAATCCAATAAACAAGATGAAACCAAATATTGCAACTTTAAGCCTTCCCTTAATAAACTTATCAGTAGTAATCCTCATCTTCGCCCTAGCACCGAATGCCGTATAACCTATGGCTAGGATGAAAAGTATTAGGAGTATTAAGTCTGTTACTGGTCTTACCATATTTCCTTCTGCAGGAGGAATTGTTCCATAATAATTCTGTGGAATTGATGCTATAATTGTTTGCAAGACATATATCACTAGGTATATGATAATGGGCGTCTTTTTCTCTGGTCGATAAAAATTATAGTAACCGAAAAGGAATAAGAATAAAGCTCCTGTTGCGCTTAAAATTGTGCCTATGTATAGGGTTGATGGGTACAAATAAATCGTTATAGAAAAGATATTAACTGGAGTTAGAGACCATTCATTAAATGCTAAAGTTACTGATCCTATTAGATAAACTAGTGAGGTTAAACTTATGAATAGGTAAAAATTCATTAGATAGAAGATGCTCTTTTTTCTTCTCTCTTCTCAGATAATCTTCCATGTTCTATAGGTATAATATGTAATATGTAAGAAGAGTAAAGACTAAAAATGCAAGCAATGATGTTGCTATTGCATAGATAACTCTATGACCAACAACATCGGGAATGTAGTATGGACTAGCGATTGTATAATCGAGAAGAAATAGGCCATAAATTATTAAGGCTGATATATAGAGATATAACATCCAAGTTCTAACTTCTAACTCCATTTTACTCACCGGTCGCGGAAGATTTTTCCTATTTATGCCGAAAATCTCTCATTTAGATATTCAATATCTTCCTTGCTTAGCCTCCAACCCATAGCGTCAAGATTTTCCTTTATTCTCTCTTTCCTTTCAGATTTTGGAATAGTAATTACGTTTTTCTTAGCTATAAGCCAATTTAAAGCAACTTGAGCTGCCGTCTTGTTATACTTCCTCCCGACCTCTTCAAGAATCGGATTCCTCGCAAGAGCCCCTTTTTCTAGTGGAGTATAAGCCATTAAAAGTATTCCTTCCCTCTGACAATAAGGTAGTAAATCAGCTTCTGGCTCCCTGTATGCTATGCTATATCTAACCTGGTTCACAACGATATCCGTGAATGAGAGGTAACTTCTGGCTTCTTCAAGTAATCTTCTACCGAAATTGCTCACGCCAATGAATCTGACAAGGCCATTATTAACAAGTTTCTCCATTGCTTTCATAGTTTCTTTTAAAGGTATGATTGGATTAGGCCAGTGAATAAGGTAAAGATCTATTTGCTTTATTCCTAATCTAGATAAGCTTCCTTTAGCAGCTTTTATGACATCCTCATATCTTAAATGCTCTCCTTTTACTTTAGTCACAACGAAAACTTTATCTCTTGGAAATTCCTTCATCGCTCTCCCTACGATTTCTTCCGAATGTCCAGCTCCATACATCTCTGCTGTATCAATCAGTGCCATTCCAACTTTTTCTATGCTATATTTGATTCCAAATCTTAACGCATCAACCCATAGAGCATCCTTGCTATAATCTGGAGTAAATCTTCCCCCTATTCCCCATGTGCCCATTCCTATTGCAGGAACCTTCTCTCCAGTCTTTCCTAGAGGCTTTAAGTCTTCGTAATCGATTTCCATAATCATTCCCGACACGGAAATTATTCTTTATTGATGTACACTAATAGCTTGAACAATCTTGCTAATTAAAAACTAATTAATAAATATAGAAGTCTTTTGGAATAAAGATAAGTCCAAAGTAATTTCAAAAGAAGGAGCTTTCAGAAAGATATAAGTTCAATATTGCATTCTATTATATGAAAATATGGTTGAAAGTGTTTTTCTGGTGTATCAATTGAAGATTAAGCTCGATAGACTAGAGCTGGCCATAATTACTGAAGATGAAGGGGAAGAAGAACTCATTAAAAAGCTTGGTGGGAAATTTGATAGGAAAACAAAAACGTGGAGAATTTTGCCATATAAGTTTGCCGATTTGATGAATAATGCTAAAAATGTAGAGCTTGATTTCAAATTAAGCTTCTCGCTGAGCGATAATTTATCCTCCAAGCTTAAGAGAAATTATGAGCTTAGAGATTATCAGGAAGAAGCGATAAATGAGCTAGAGGGTAGAGATTGGAGGGGAGTTATAGTTCTTCCAACTGGAGCTGGAAACACTATAATTGGTTTAGAGGC
>CBDULE010000140.1:0-2799 GCA_965367995.1 uncultured archaeon
GCCATTGCAATATCACCGTTTATCATCATATAAAAATACCAGAGTATTTTAAATAATAAAACAGTATTTTTAAGATTTGATTTTCATAATTGATCAAGAGGTATTTTTCCAAAATTGTGTCTTTTGAGGTTTAACTAAACGTTTCTAAACCCGAGAAAAAATATTTTTTACAGATGCAAATCTTAAATTTGCTTTCTGACCATAATATATGTTTCCCTTTGTTTTTATGAGGTGAAAATCTTGCTAGAATATGTGGGAATAGTTGGCTTAGTCCTCCTAATAATAGCATGGGTCCCAGAGACAATAAAAAATTGGATTGAAAGAAAAATTACATCTCGACTTGAATTTCTAATATTTTACGTTGCTGGTAGCTTGCTCTTAGCTTTTCATGCTTATTTGATTCACGATCTTGTTTTCTTAATACTTAACTCCCTGGCATTCATATTATCATTCATCAATTTGGTGTTTTACTTCGCATATAAGAATAAGAAAAAGTGAGGGATATTGCCAGTATATTTGGGTTTAGATTTGGCTGGAAGCGAGAAAAGAGCGACTGGATTCGCAGTTATCTTTACATCCACTTTAGAAGACTTCGGCATAGTGCGGTCTAATGAGGAAATATTTAGCATAATAGATCTATGGAGACCAGATATTGTTGCTATTGATTCTCCTCTTTCATATTCTGAACTTCCATATAGGGAGTGCGATCTAAAGCTAAAGCTTCTTGGAGCTAATCCTCTTCCTCTCAACTTACCAGGAATGAAAATGCTAATAGATAGAGCAATAAAACTCAAAAATGAGATGGAGAAGAGAGGCATAGAAGTCATAGAAACGTTTCCTCATGGTATTTTAAGGGTTCTCGGCTATGAGAAGAAACCAAAGAGCAAGACAAAAAGAGGAAAATTAATGAGTGAAATACTTCTTTTATTTGGAATAAAGAAGGGAAAATACTTCTCCTCATTAAGCACTGATGAATTTGATGCTATCTTATGCTCATTAGCAGCCTATTCTTATGGTATAAAGCATTACATTGAGCTTAAGGGTGAGGGATGCAGTATAATCCTACCAAGACCCTCCTTAATCAGAAAATTATGATGGAGTTGACAATGCATATAAATTGGTATTTGACCTTATGTTAAAGAATGAGCTTAGAATGTGGAAGATAGTACAACGTTTGATTTGTTTAACTTTCAGCGATCTTGCGATGAAGAAAAATGATTTGGTCAACTAAATTAATATCTTAGTCCCTTAAGAATCGTCTCGCATTTGATGCAAATTCGCGTACTTTCTTAATGAACTCATTATTAATGACAGCCAATTCTTCGCTCTTCTTTAGAACTTCCTGCTTAAGCTTTACGATACGATTATAGATATCTAATATCTCATCTATGGACATTCCTTTCAGCTTTAACACTATTTTTCTCATCTCTTCAAGCCACTGCCTTACATATCTTCTGATTATAATCTCAATTTCATCCTCTGGTGTTAGTCTCTCATAAAAACCCATTATGTGAAGCTTATAATCGAACCATTCGTACCTCCTCAATAGTTTCTTTAGGCCTAATGCTCTTAGTAATCTCCCGAAAAGAGGCAGACCATAATTTATCGTTCTTGCCTTCTCATAAGGAACTCCAAGAGCCACTAAGAATGCTTTTCTAAGATATTCTACTCCACTCCAAGCTTTTTCTGCTGCATCGTAATAATCGCCCCTATCTAGTAGTTCAATTGCTTTTTCATAATTCCTGAAACCAGCATTAATCATTTCTTCCACATTCATAATAATCCCCAGAAAACCTAATTAGCTATGCTTTCATTATAACATTAAGCCTAAATGAGTTAGTTACGTTATTTATTCATAGTGAATTTTTATTAGATAGTTGTTTTATCATTACTTTATATCCTATTTCTTCAAGCTTTGATAAAACGCTTGATTCAAATCCTATGAATATTCCTCCCTCCTTAATGCCCACGACACACCTAGCTTTCTTACCCTCCTCTAATATCCTAATACCTTTTATTGCGAGCTTCTTAACTTTTCTTCCATTAATCTCTATGTATTTACTAAGAATTATTGTTATCCCATCACTAGTTCCTATAGCTCTGCCTCCAGTAATTTTATCTCCTCTAGCTTCAAAGCCTTCTATATCAAGATGAGTTACTCTAGCACGAGAGAAACCCTTAAGGTGAATATAAATTACAGAATTAATTTTCTCTCCTAATACTATGAAATCAGCAGGAATTTCTATTTTTCCTTCCGCAGGGCCTGTCATATTATCCCCTAAGCCAAGCTAGTATAATTTTCATGGGGATTGCGATATTAAACCTCCATAAGATTCTCTAAAGCAGACAATTGCTGAGGAAAAGTAACCTTGAGCTTTTGCATCGGCATTGTTAATAAGTGTCTTATAACTTTCTCCTGATTCTTTTTTCCGAGCATATTCCATGCTCTTTTTGGATCATAATTAGCTTTTCTTAGAAAGGAATCATCCACTAAATTTAATGACATTGCTACTTTAAGTAAATGATCCTCTATGGCATGTTTTACATACTCTCTATCTAATCCATTAATCGCGATAAGCAGTTGAAACTTGTATCGCAAAGAACAATTATATCTGAGCAGTCTAGTAGATTCTTCAACTTCTGAACATCCTAAAGAATACTCAATTTTTTGATTTATGATAGGATTTTATCGATTCTTTATATCAACTCGTTGTAATATTCTTGATGCATTTTACTGATCTAATGGTGTTTTAAGTTCCTATCTTTAATAAGATAGGTATACACAATATGTTTTTATTT
>CBDULE010000141.1:0-2794 GCA_965367995.1 uncultured archaeon
CGAGAGAATGACCCAAGAAAAATATTAGAAAAAGCTTTTCAGTTTGCTGAGAAGCTTTAATTTCGCTTTCTATCCAATTTTTATATATTACATTAACATCTGATTTTGGATAAATGAGAGACAATTGTTTTAAGTTCATCAAGATAATATGTATTTTTGGAGTCAAATATTCTAAAAAATGTGATAAATATTCTTATAATGAACTACATTTATCTAATTTCTTCTGAATTTTTAGGTGTACTATATGAACATCGACTCAAGCGTGAAATATATTGATCTATGGTTTACTGATTTACTCGGACGTTTGAAACATGTTACGATCTCAAGAAAATCATTTGAAAAGTATATATCGCGGGAGGGGGTTATACCGAAGCTTGACGGATCAAGCATTAGGGGTTTCTCGGATATCCATGATTCAGATATGCTCCTCATACCAGATTTGAGGACGATAGCGAAAATATCTGATGATACTGCTAGAGTCATCTGTACAACTGCCTATAGAGGTAAAAAGGAGAATTTTAAAGACCCAAGATGGTTGGCCATAAAAGCTGAAGAGAAACTAATGAAAATGGGATATAAAGCATACTTTGGCCCAGAACTTGAGTTCTTCGTCTTTAACAATGTTTCCTTAAAATATATCGAGCCTTGGTATCAGATGGTAAAGATATCTTCTAAAGAGGCCCCATGGAATGGTAATGGTGAAGTAATCCATCATAAGGACGCATATTACGCAGGTTTTCCCTATGATAAAACTTACACGTTCAGAAAGGCTCTTGTCGAGTATTTAGAAGAGAATTTCGGTATTGAATTTGAGGCCCATCATCATGAAGTCGCTACAGCTGGTCAGGTTGAAATAGATATCACAAAGTCAACATTAGTTGATATGGCTGATAAGGTAATAACTTTAAAGTATGCCGCAAAGGTCATAGCGAATAAGATGGGCATGATAGCTACTTTTATGCCAAAACCAGTATATGGTGATAACGGTTCTGGAATGCATACTCATGTCAGCATTTGGAGCGATGGAAAGAATCTATTCCATGATGCTAGTGATGAATATGCTGGCTTGAGTGATTTCGCAAGATACTTTATTGGAGGTCTTCTCGAACATGCAAGAGCTATCTCAGCAATAGTATCACCAACAGTTAATTCGTATCGTAGACTTGTTCCTGGATACGAAGCTCCAGTATATTTAGTGTGGAGTAAGTCCAATAGATCAGCCGCAGTAAGAATTCCAGCTTATGAGATTTATAATCATGACTCAAAAAGAGTTGAATATAGGCCTCCTGATCCATCCTCTAATCCTTATCTTGCGTTTATAGCAATAGTTGCTGCTGGTTTAGACGGTGTTAGAAGAAAGATTGACCCAGGAGATCCAGTAGATGAAAATGTTTATGAAATGGGAGAGGTAAAAAGAAAGGAGCTTGGAATAAAGGAGCTTCCAGCAACGTTAAAAGAAGCATTGGATGAGCTTGAGAACGATAATGAATTCCTAAGAGAGTTCATACCCAGAGAGACAATAGAGGTTTATATAGAGCTAAAGAGGAGGGAGTACATAGAAGTAACATCACGACCTAGCGTTGTAGATTATTACTTTTATCTGACTGTTTAGAATTTTTTAGCAATTTCATTTCTCCAGTTCTTTTAAGTTCTAACTCAACTATTCTTTCCAAATTCCTACTTGGTGGTCTCACCCAAAAAATCACGGCAGGTCTTAGAGGCAATCTGGGGTACATCTTCTTGAGGTTCTTAATAGCCTCCTTTAGGTTTTTCCCCTCAATACCTAACGCTTTCCATCTCTTATTTTTAAGAGCTTTTATAGCATTAGGATAGATTTCGATTCTTGAGATTTCATAAACTAACATTTCATCTCCAGATTTAAAAATAGCTACTGGTTTTAGCTCACCAGCTTGGATTTTTTGCGCTATTTTAAGCCACATCTTACCTACTCTAATCTCTCCCTTCTTCCTTCCACTTTTAAGAGCTTCCAGATAGATTCGTTTTAATCTGAACACTGGCATAATGGTCACCTTAAAAAGTTAGAGAGAGGATATATAAGAGTTTCTCATATCACAATCGCAAATTTTTGGTAATTATTAACTATTTAAGATGAGAAAAATTTTGAGAATATTAGCTAGAATCAGACACCTATTACCTGAACAACAAAGGTCCTTCTCAATGGACCATCAAGCTCAACGAAGTAGATATTCTGTCTTCCTCCTAAAATGAGCTCTCCATTCTCGATAGGAATCACGAGATGAGGGCCTATAAATACAGATCTAAAATGGGCAAAAGCATTAACAGCCATCCTTCCATCTTTCTCATGAAAATGGTGATGAAAGCGATAGTCATCTTCCTCAGGAAACATTTCTTTTATAATGTTTACAAAGTCCTTTTCTAATCCTGGCTCAGCTTCATTAATCATTAATGCAGTAGTAGTATGGAGAGTATAAACTATCACAAATCCGTCCTTTATGTTAGAATCTTTCACAATTTGCTTGACTTTTTCAGTAATGTTCAGAAGCTGGACATTATCTGAAGTATGAATTGTGAGTTTTTTTGTAAAAATTCTCATTAATACCACCAAAAATAAAGAAAGAAATTTCACTTCTTAAAGGACTCTTTTGTATATCCTAACTCCTCTAAAGCCTTCCAAAGCTTTTCTTTTGCGGCTTTTTTGTCGACAAAATCTCTAAGACCAACGATTGGTTTACCCATTCTCTTTAACGTATTAACTAGCGTTTCATTTGTTACTATTATATCAGCGTCGTATCTACCCCAAATACCATTAATG
>CBDULE010000142.1:0-2790 GCA_965367995.1 uncultured archaeon
TATGGAAATTTTTGAGTAATCAGCCGGCCCATGTGATCATCATTATCTCAGCAGAGGGGATTTTCATCATCTTAATAAGTTAATGAAACGCAGTATAAGAGGCATATAATTATGGCCAGGAGAGCGGTTCTAATGTCGTCATCTACCTGTATTTTAAATATATGAGAATTATCCCTAAGAATGCAATCACTATGCTAATAATGACGAATATATTAGAGATAAGAGCTTTTGATAGTATTTGCTCATATATAAGAGGCACCATGGATACAATCAATGATATTATAGCAATTACATAAGCTGCATAAGCCATCTCAACACTGTAGAAGTCAATAGTTTTGCCTCCCATGACATCCTCCATATGAGACCAGAGTCTAGTTAAAATAGTTTCATTTAACTTGTTTTCACATGGGAGTTTTTCTGGACAATTTGCTTCTATGTCTTGGTGTTTCTTTTCATAAAGAGCGTACTGGTATATACTATTTATCATGTCCCTGACAAGTCGGTGACTCAGTTTGCCGTCAGCGTAAACAATCGTGCTTGGAATGCTAATCCTGACCCCATGCACCCTTTTTCTAGGGATTAATCCAAAAAGACGAGGCCTAGGTTCAATTATGTTAAAGAATAAAGTCTCGGTCTGAGTACTAAAGGGAATACTCCGCTCATCCAACAACTTTTTTCCATTGTGAATGATGATTAAAGGATATGAATATAGGAAAATAATTTGTTTTTCTGGCGGGATCTTTCCTTCCTCCACGAGTTCCTTATTGGCTTTTATGACGCAATTCCAGATGATCCTATCTACGATCTCTCTGATAACTGATCTGAGATACCTTAGATCCCTCGAAAAGTTATTAGAAGTCGTCACAATTTTGACTAGTGTGATGACTCGGTGATGATAATAGCCTAAATCAAATTGAAGTATCTTCAGTGGGATAATTCCTTTTTCTGTTAGGTTATTTCCATAATGCTGTAGAATCTGGCCCGGATCAAGCCTAAAAACTCTGAAGTGGTTACTATTGTAAATCTCCTTAAGCATGCCTTCTTCTTCTAAGAGGAAAGATATTCTTTCATAAATGGCATCTAATTCTTTTGACTTAAAAACCACTTCATCATTTCGAAAACGAAATAAACCTAATACAAACATGTCTATCAAGACTTTCTTTGACTTCTGATTCATTCATATCACGGCCAATAAATATTCTAAACAGTCGATAATATTACTGAATTTTAAAGTTGTCTTTGAATAGTCTATTTTATTACCAATCAATATACTGATACCGGCTTCCTCAAACATTGGGATATCATTTTCATTATCTCCAACACAAATAACATTTTCTTTCTTAATACCGAGAATCTCCCTAACTTTACTTACAGCTTCTCCCTTATTAACAGATGCGGGAAGAATATCTATTGCATCGACATGTTTAATTAGAACGACTTTATCCTTAATTCCAAGGGCTTGAATCTGATCGAGGAGAAAAGAGGCTATTGGGTCTATTAATTCCCGTCGCTTAGGAAATATCGTTAATTGTACCCTATTTGGTTGAAACCAAATATATGGTGCAAAATGTTTTGTAACCATAGTTTGGAGATCATCGATAAACGAAGGTCTTTCAGTTAAGACGATTTCCTCAAAATTTTCTGGGAAAAAAATAACAGCACCATTCTCACCAACTGCTATAAAATCTGTTAAGCCAATACCTCTAGCAAACCCTGAGATATACGAAATGTTTTTTCCAGAAGCTATAGCTATCTTCGCTTTCTCCTGTAGTTTTCTAAGCAATTGAATCACAGTTAAATTTATTTGTTCCTTAGGTTCTACGAGAGTCCCATCTATGTCAAAAACCAATAAATGTTCCATAACGCATACACCGTTCTCCCAGAGATTATACAAGAAGAATCATAAAAGATACTGGTTTAAGTTTTTTCATTAAAGAGATCGTTCACAATGCTTTCCAATAGAAGCCCAGATAGTATGCATCACTGTTCGGCTCATGTTAATTCGACAACTTAAAAGTTGCTTAAAGATCTTTCTAAACTATTTCAATACAGTATAATTCTATATTGGGCTGGCATTTCTTATGGCTCTTACTCTAGAATATGTCATCCAAGTAGTATGCGCCAGCCCAGCTTTCATAAGTTTTTGATCCGTTAGATAGTCAAGGAAAGGAAGGAAGTTTCCAAATGAAGCAGGATACTTAAATCGATTTAAGTATCTTAAGAAATAGCATTCTCTATTTCTCGCCTTATAGTTTCAAGAGGCTTATAGCTCTTTATTAGCTTATTATATGCCCTGATCCTACGATAATAGTACTCGTCATTATCAGATACTATCTGGATAATTTGAGGAATATCGATCTCAAAGTCTTGGATTATAAAGCCTAATTTAAGTTCAGCAATTCTCTTAGCGAGCCCTTGCTGCTCTATATGTTCATTAGATACTACACCCGCAAAGATAGCCCCTGCTGCCAAGGAATCAAAAACCTTATTCATTCCATAATGACCTATAACGATGTCTGATGCTAGAAAATATTCCGAGAGAATTCTATCCATTTTATTTGGAATCCAGTTAAGTATCTCGACATTTTCTCTTAATCTTATAATTTTACCTAGCGAGCCTATCTGTATTAGGACAAATTTATTTCTCCTCATCTCTTTAAAGCATGGAAAGAGAGAAAGAAAGTTTTCTAGGAAAAATTTCTGAGACGCCCTATGACCACTAGGCACGAAAAGAATCACTTTATCAAACCTTGTTAAGTTTAGGTTTTCCTTAGCCTGTTCCTTGGCTGT
>CBDULE010000143.1:0-2741 GCA_965367995.1 uncultured archaeon
TATATAGTGCCGGTCTTCTCATTAGGAACCTGAAACTATATCGAATCCAACTCATAATATATCCCTGAAAATGGTTTAGCGAGCTTTTACAAATATAATTACTGTCCTAGGCTATAATGCTTATATGTTATTTAACATCTATGGATGAAACAGATTAGTTACAAGTAGGGAGGGATTTGGCGCGGATAATTGTTCCAGTTCTAAGTCTTAAGAAATTTTACATGGTTTGCACCGCTACCAATATTGATGCTATTACCAAAAGACTTGGAATATCTGAGAGGACTCTGAGAAAATATTTAAAATTCAGAGACTTTCTTTTCGGGGGTACCATCAACGTTAGTAATTATGAAGAATTCTTAGAGATCCTTAGGGATAAAATATTCGAGAAAATTATTCCATGGGAGGCTCTGAAAGAATCACTTAATGAAAATGCTCCCGCAAACTTTCTTACTATAAAACGCATTATCGAGAAAAATGGTAATGAGATCTCCTTTTCTTCGGCTAAGGCATTATTTTCTCTTCTCAAGCAAGCGGGTATTATCTCAATTGTTCCAATGCTTCGATTAGTCTCCAGTAATGTTGATCTTGTGCACCATTTTATACTAACTAAAGGAGTAGTCAGTGTCGGAGAGATAATGGAGAAATTCGCACGAAAAACCTGGGTTATTCAAGCTATTTTTGAGCTGTTCAGAAGCGGTCGTGTGATTATTAAGGGATTAGATGTGCCAAAGGAGGTAGTGGAAAAATACGAGTGGTATAACATACCAGTCGAGGTGGTGCAGGGGTGCAAATCAATTAACATATATGTGGATAGGAGTACAGGTGAAAAGAGGGCGGAGATAGTCCTTGATCCCCGCTGGAAGGTGATTCTTAATGAGAATCCCTAAATTAAGGATGGAAAAAGAATCGGTAACGTATGCCTTCTTAAGGAATCTCATAGACGAATACGAAAAAATTGATGAAGACATAAGACGGAAAATCTATCACGCATGGAAGAGAGGAGAAGCGATAGATTTACCTATTTCCAAAATTGAAGTTTTTCTCATTAAAGAGAAAGAGATAAATAAAATGCTGAAGAACGCTATTAAGAAACTTCAAGATAGTTTCTATGAAGGAGTTTTCGCAATAAGAACTCTAAGAAGGGAGGCCTATGGTACTGGTAAGTCACAGTTTGCGCGTTTTCTCTTTTATAAGCTAATGGAGCATGGTTTTAAAGTGCATTATGAAATTCTTGATCCAGACGAATTAGATGAACTAAAGAAGACATTAAGTAATTTTGTTAAATCACTAAACCCCGAGGTTCCTGGGGCAGTAATAATTGATGAAGTAGATTTATTAGCGAAAGCTATGGTCTCGGAGGAGGAACAGATCAGCTTAATAGAGAAATTTGCGAATATTCTTATTAGTGTGAGTCAAAAAGCCAGGAATATGAGCTTACCTTTAATGATTATTCTCGTTTTAAGTGCAAAAATCGACAGATTAATTAATCGGGTATCCAGAGATAGGCTTGGTAGGAGGCTGTCTGATACATTAATCGATGCAGATATTATTCTCGATTTAGAAGATATAAAATTGTTAAGTGCTAAAATATTCGCGCTGCTATGGAGCCTAAATATCGGGGGAATTAAGGATAGAATCGGACCCAAGTACCTCTCATTATTCCTAAATTTGGCCGAACAAATGATTAATGATGTGGCTTTCAAGCTTTTTGATGCTGAAAGGATAAGGAACGAAACTATAGGGAGCGTTATTACAGAATTAATAAAGTTCATTGAGAATGTTTTTGAGAATATTAGTGAAGAGAATTGGTTAATTAATTGCAAGAAGATACTAGGAAACGACAGAACATACCTAGGAAAGAATGTGGAAAGGGTCTTAAAAGATTACATTTCTCTAGATCTTGCAAGATTCTCCTATGATATAGATAATGTGAAGATAGAGATTGAATATTATGACAAACCATTAGATATTCAAGGGCGAAAAACGGATGGTTATTATGTGTTCAAAGTCGGCGATAATGAGATAGGATATGTCCCAGTAGAAATAACCCTTGCGGAGAATATCTCCGAGAAAAAGCAGCAATTAATAACTTTTGCAAACAAATATCCGACATTAATTTTTATAGGAATTAAAGAGAATGCTGAGAGCATTTTGGCAAAGCTCTCTGAAATAGATAATGAAACGACGTATGGAATTATTAAGAAAACGTTTAATGAAGATATCATAAGATACTCTCTCCTCTTGAAAAAGGAAGGGAGGCTAATTTTAGTTAGAAATACTCTGAAAGCTAAGGAGGATATAGATGGGATCTTCAGAAAACTTGCAAGGAATTTCTATGATGCTTGGATCCCAGCTCCTTTAATTTCTGAAAAAGAAAAAAGAGCATTATTACCTGTCTCTACAGTCTCGGAAATCATTAAAGTGACTATAGATAAGAAAAGAATACCTTTATCAGAAGTTAGCGAAAGATTAAGAAAAGCACTTAGAGGAGAACTTGGTAAGATGGGGATGGATACAAAAACTAGAAAGCAAATTGATAAGATTGAAGAAGCTATTGGAACAAAAATAAATAGCGTTCTGAGATCCTTCGGATTAAGAGAATTAGAATATGAGGAAATAAAAAAGCTAATAGAGGATGTCATAGATTTATGGAGTAAGAATAATCTAGGCGAAAAAACGCCCAAAACATTCAAACCATACAATGCGAAGAATAGGAGGAATAATCCTACATGGAGTAATGA
>CBDULE010000144.1:0-2733 GCA_965367995.1 uncultured archaeon
AGATGTAGAGAGGTCTCGTGGGCTCGGAGATGTGTATAAGAGACAGATATATCCGCAAGAATTCTTTTATGAAGAGTTCAAATTTATCAATAGAATTTTAGTTAAGATATTCCAGAAAGGCATGGCAGTCGCTTTTGGAGTACCAAGTGATGTCGAATGAAGGTTCATAAGATAATTATAGTTTGGCTTAAACTTTTATCTAAGACCATTTTTTACTTTGCGATTTTTTCGGTATTATTTATCTTTTCATTACTTTTAGCTAATGTACCTTTAACAGCTAAGAATATAGCTCTCTTTCTCTCCTTAAATTATGAACCTAAAGGAGTTTATGACGCGTTAGCTCTAATTATCGTTTTCTTCCTTGAATTATCACCTTTAATGGCTTTTGTCGAGTTGAGTATGTTGAGTGATGAAGAAATTTGTGAAAAGAAAGCAAGTGCTCTTGAGAATCATATTATTGTTATTGGATGTGGTCACCTTGGAGAGAGAATTATTAAAATATTAGAGGATATGAGTAGGGATTATGCTCTCATAGTTTTGCCAGAGGATAAGGAGAAAAATGAGTTTATAAGACAATTATTAAGGAAGAGAAAACCAGTTGTTTTTGGTGATGCTACTGTTCCAGAAGTTCTTTTAAAGGCTAACATAAAGAAGGCTAGATCCCTAATAGTGACTGTAAATAATGACCATGATAACCTGGCAATAGGTAAGATAGCGAAGAATCTTAATCCTAGGATTAAAGTAGTGTTAAGAATTTTTGATGAGGATATCGCAGAATTGGCTATGAAAGCTGGTATAGCTGACGAGGTTTTAAGCACCACTAAGGTCGCAGTTAAGAATTATATAATTGGTGCGTATCTGAACATAGCTCCTTTTAAGCTATCTCCAATTACTATTGAGATATCTAAAGGAAGCCCTCTTAAAGGCAAAAAAGTTAGAGATGTAGAAAAATTCGGTGTAAAGATAGCAATCATTATTAGGGGAGAGGAATACATAAAACCTTCATTAGATGATGAACTTAGGGAAGGGGATTATGTCCTAATTCTAGGTGATGTTAAGAGCTTCGGAAAGCTATTAAAGAGCTTAGAAATATAAGGTGCCAAAAATGATTCCTCTTAGGTTTGATGAGATATTTGAGGTTAGAAAAAAAGTAATCATTGGTGTTGTGCATCTATTACCTTTACCAGGAAGCCCGCTTTATGCTGAAGAAAGCATTGATGCCATCATAGATAGAGCCATCAGAGATGCTAAGGCTCTAGAGGAAGGAGGTGTCGATGGAGTAATTATCGAGAATTTTGGAGATTATCCTTTTAGCAAGAGAGTTAAAAATCCCTTAACTATTTCAGCATTTTCTGTTATAGCAAGGGAAGTCAGCAAAGAAATCTCAATACCTGTGGGCATAAATTTTTTAAGAAATAGTGCTATTGAAGCCGCTTCGGTTGCGTATGTATCGAACGCTAAATTCATAAGAGTAAATGTTTTTGTTGAAACAGTTGCTACCGACTCTGGAATAATTGAACCAGCTGCTCCAAAATTGCTTAGATTCATCAAGAATTACAAAATAAGGATTGGAATTCTGGCTGATATTCACGTTAAACATGGTAAAGTTATAGGAGAAAGAAGCATCTCAGAAACAGTTAAGGACGCAATAGAGAGGGGCTTAGCATCAGCAGTAATCATAACTGGAAGAAGGACTGGAGAAGCTGTTAGCTTAGCCTCCTTAAAGGAGGCAAAAAGCACCGGTGCTTACGTTCTTATAGGAAGCGGATTAAATCTATCTAACATAGATCTGCTTAAATTTGCTCATGGAGCAATTGTTGGCACGTTTTTTAAGAAGGATGGTAAAGTGACAAATCCAGTTGATAAAGAAAGAGTAAAGAAGTTAGTTAATCTAGCTCGACACTTTTAATTGAATTTTTTGGGCAATTGGCTTTTCTTTAAGCTCCCTTTTAGGCTCTACATGCTCAATTTCATAATCTTGAGGGAAAACCTTAATGGCGTACTTAATTACCATATCAATAGGAGCTGGGCCAAGCGAGTCGATTTTCTGCAATAATTTTAACAGAAAACCAAATCCGGGAGCTGCTAATCTAAGTTCCCTTAACTTTCCTATCACGATATAATTCTCCCCGAAGATTCCAATGAATCTCTCGAACTTGAACGTTTTTTGGCCTCTATATCTATGAATGAGTCTAGCTACAACCTCCATACTTCTAATAAGCTCAGAGTCTGTTAGCTTAGTATATATAAGCACCTTTTTTGTCTCCACATCAATTTTAATTAATGCTATCAGTGCACCATAGTCAAATATAAATACGCGATTTAGCGCAACGGTCAAGGTTAAGCACCCTCTTAAACCAAAAATTATGTGGGATACTTATAGTTAAAATGTTTGTTTTATTACAACCTTAAAGCTGAACAAGCAGCAAAAAAGTTAGCTCCTCAGCATTAAGGATATTTAAGTAGTATTGCCTATTCTTTTCTTTATTAACCTTTCGAAATTTTGTCTATTCATCTTTTTAATGAAAGTAAAAAATCTTTTTAAAGTTCAATCTATTGAAGATAAATCATAAAACTTTTATTATGATGAACGTCAATTACATCTCCCACACTTTATATCCCTGTAGCCAAAGTTAATTTGCTTATTTATATAATCATTTGTACCTGTCTCTTATACACATCTGACGCTGCCGACGAATTAGACGGTGTAGATCTCGGTGGTCGCCGTATCAT
>CBDULE010000145.1:0-2710 GCA_965367995.1 uncultured archaeon
ATGTGTATAAGAGACAGCTTATAGAGGATGTAAGCGAGAAAATAGGAAGTGTTTCTGGGATTTTTTATCAGAGGATTGAGGCTCTTAAGCAAGAAATATTTAACTCTTTAAATGATATGAACAATAAGATAGGGGTTCTGATAAATAATATCGGGCAGGAAGTTAAGTCATTAGAGAGTGAAATAAAATCAGAGTTACTTAAGCTTAAAGAAGATAAAGTAAAGCAAATGACCGTAAGCATCAAGGAGCTTGAGAACAGTATAAGCGGAAGCATAAATTCCTTAATTGAGAGACTGTTAATTAACTCTTCCTCAATAAAAACTGAAACTATGAAAACATTCAGCACTCTTTCAGGAGAGGCTGATAAAATCTCTAAAGAGCTAAGAACATTATATTCTACTCTTCTTAAAACTTCTTTAAATAACATTATTGAAAAGATGAACCTAGCATCCGATGGTTTTATGAGGCTACTCTCTAAATATGAGAGAGGAGTTGTATCCCTTGTTAAGAATGTTGAAAACGTCACGAAACAATCACAGGATAGATTAACAGCATCAATCAAAGAATTCTTAAGCGGCATAGAGGAGAAAGTTGAAGGTGTAAGGGCAATTCTTTCTGAAGAGCTAACTAAGACTTTTGAAGAGGTAGATAAAAAAGTTCTTGAAGAGGCTAAGAGTAAGAATGAAGAAGTAATTTCAATGTTTAAAGACTATTCTGATAAGCTAATTCAGACGGCAATAAAGGGACTTGATAATACTTTTTCAGATTTGATATCAACTATAAGTTTTGATATAAATACTAGTAGGAGGAAGATAGGAAACCTTATTACCCTTATAGAATCTGGAAAATTTGATGCCGAATCCATCAAAACACAACTTGAGGAAATCTCCAGAAGTCTACAAAGTGTCATGAATAGAACTTCTGAGACATTTAACGAAGGAAAACAACTGATAATGAAGGATTTGACTACAATCTTCCAGAAGATGATAGAAACAAGCGCTACTGTATTTAGTTCTTCGCTTGAAAGGACTGTTAAATACATTTCATCGCGCTATAGAGAAGCCATTACCGATTTAATTCAAAGGATTGATTATGAGCTATCTTGGTTCAAAGAATCAACTTCAAGTTTGAATGAGATGATAAATAGAAGAATCGAATTCCTACTTAAAGGGATCAATAGATACGTTTCTGATTCAGCATCGGCTCTAGAAGATATAAGAAAAGAGGCTAAAGAGGGCGTTGACAAGCTAATAAGTGAACTGTCTAATGAACTAAATATATCTTTTAATGAAACTTTAAGCAAGGTCGATATTCTTGTTAAATCTAAAACTGATGAATTTGAAAAAACCATTGAAAATCTAAAAAATGAGATAAATAATATCTTCATTAAAATTGAGGAGGATATGAAAGGTAGTGTAGATAGTACTATTAGCAGCATAAATACAAAGCTTAAGGATTTCAAAGATGAGTATAGTAAGCTTATCGATGAAATGATTTCAATGATTATGAGGGTAACTAAACAATCGATAGATAAGATTTCAGCTGAGTCTGATAAAAGTATCAAGGCTGTAAGAGAAATAATTTCAGAGAATAGAAGCAAAATTGGAGAGCTCATGGATACGCTTTTTAATGAGGCCGAGGATTTTACTAAAAATGTAAAAGAATCAATAAAAACTGCTCAAGATGAGCTTAAAGAAAGCACTTTAAAGATGGTAGAGGAAGGAATATTGGCATTTATTAATGATGCTAAAAATGTTTTAGAATTCTACCATAATGAAATCGAAAAAAGCATGGATAAGTTAGCTGAAGCTCTTGAAAAAACAAGAAATGATATGATAGAATCATTGACAAAAGCGATAAACATCGAGACTTTGATAACGGAAGTTGATAAGAGAATTGAAACTGGTAGAGCGGAGTTCGTAAAAATAATTGGAGAGAAGCTTAATACTGTTTCTTCAGAAGCGTTGAAGATCATTGAGGAAACATTTAATTCCGCTAAAAGTATCTCTGACTCCACATTAAACAGAATTATGGGAACTTTAGAATCAGCTGATAATGAACTAAAAAGCGTTAATGAGTCGCTTAATTCTGAAAAGGAAACACTCGCAAATGAATTAAAAGGATTGTCCCTATTATTACTTGATGCTGAGAAAAAATTGAATGAATTGCTTATAGAATCAACCGCAAGAATAAATGAAGAAGCGATGAATAAGCTTGCAACACTAAGAGAAATTATCGACAAATCCTTTGAAAAAATAGTAAGTAGTAGTGTAGCTAAGACAGAAATTGATAAAAGAATAGAATCTTTGACTAGCATATTTAACTTCTTCATGGAGTATTATTTGAAGAGTTGCAATGTTGTTGGAGTAATCTTCGGTAGGGAAAACATAATTGAAAGTGTGAGCGATATAATTGCAGACTCTTCTGAGTATCTTGTTATAACACTTCCAAAGAAGATTTATCCGAAGGAGATTGTAAATATGCTAGGAGAATCAAAAGCTAAAATAATTGAGATTATAACAGATGATAAGATAGAGTTAGGCCTAAGAAATGCAAGAATCAGGAAAGGAGATCCACCCCTCATGGTTATCTATAATGACAAAGGTAAAGGCATTCTAGTTCTTAAGCATCAGGAGCTTATAGGCCTTCTTCTAAGGAGAAAGAGCGATAATATTCTTTCATCTATTGCATCAATATCTCAACATTAAAA
>CBDULE010000146.1:0-2698 GCA_965367995.1 uncultured archaeon
ATTACTACCAATTCATAATTTAGAATGATTACTGGAGATGTTGATATGGAGCTTGATGATGTAATACGAAAGCATGCTTTGCTGAATGCTGCCCTTCATGATGGCAGAGCTGATGAAAAAGCAGTAATCAAGAAACTGATAGTAGAGGTTAGTGGCGTTAAGGAAATATTGAAAGATAAAGAGAAGAGAGCAGAGTTGATGGAAAGAGTTAGGAAAATAATTGAGGAGGTCAACAAACTATCCCTCGATGAACAGATATCTCTACTAGAAAAGGAATATGGAATCGACCTCAAAGAAATTAAAGAAGAGAAATCTAAAAAAACCAGAGAAGGCCTTCCTCCACTTCCTGGAGCAGATAAGGTTAAAAAGGTTGTAACTCGTTTTGCACCCGCTCCTTCTGGCGCACTTCATATCGGGCAAGTATTAAGAGCAGCATTCATTAGTTACATGTACGCTAGAATGTACAATGGCAAATTTATAGTCAGAATAGAGGATACGGATCCAAAGAGGATTAAAAAGGTATATTATGATTGGATTTTGGAAGACCTTAGAGCACTAGGCATTAATTGGGATGAAGTAGTTTACGAAAGTGACCATTTTGAAATTTATTATAAGCTTACGAGGAAGCTATTTGAGGAGGGCAAAGCATACGTATGTACATGTTCTCCTGAAGAATTTAAGAAGTATAAAGAGGAGAAAAAGCCATGTCCTCATAGAGATAAATATGACAAAGTAGAATATTGGGAGAAGATGCTTTCTGGTGAGTTTAGAGAGGGAGAAGCTGTAGTTAGATTGAAGACGGATATGGCACACAAGAATCCAGCTTTAAGAGACCCTCCTCTTTTGAGAATAATTGAATCCGTTCCTCATCCAAGAACTGGATACAAATATCGAGTATATCCTCTCTATAATTATGCGTGTGCGATAGAGGATCATCTATCCGGAATAACACATATAATCAGAGGAAAAGAGCATGAGACTAACGAGCAGATTCAATTAGAGATTTATAAAGCATTTGGATGGGAGCCACCAATATTTATTCAATATGGTATGATAAAGCTTCCCGAGCTTAAAATTCATAAGAGACATATAAGGGAGAATCTAAGGAAAGGCAAACTGCAAGGATGGGATGATTTATCATTACCAACGGTAAGAGCATTACTTAGGAGAGGAATTCATCCAAAAGCTTTTGCAAAGATGGCTCTTCACGTAGGAGTTACTAAAAGCGATATAACAGTTTCATTAGAGACTCTCTATGCCTTTAATAGACAAGTGCTATCCCCCATTGCTAAGAGAATATCTTTCGTAGATGAGCCATACCGTGTGGAAATCGAAGGAATAACTAGTCCAATTGAAGTAAAGATGCCTTGGATTCCTGGAAATGAAGAGGCTGGATATAGATACTATAGGCTGATACCGAAGGAAGAAAATGGTCGAAAGTTCCTAGAAGTATTTGTTTCCGAAAGTGATATGAAATTAATAGAAGCGGTATTTGGGGCAAACGAAATTATTAGATTGAAGGAATTTGCAAATATTTCAATAATTGACATTGATAAGGAGAAGAAATACATTAAAGCGAAATTCCATAGTTGGGAAACAGTTCCAGGAGTTAAGAAAATTCACTGGGTTCCAGGAAGCGAATTGGCGATATCAGCAAAACTACTAATGCCTGATGGAACAGAGATTAAAGGATATGTTGAATACCTAGCCTCAGAACTCCCTGCTGGCGAGTATGTTCAACTTGAAAGAAAAGGCTTCGGTAGAATTGATAGGAATGAAGGTGAACTCATAGTAATAGCATTTGCACATCCATAATTTTTCATCTGGTGGTATATTGAAACTTTTAATTTTTGGTTTAGGAGACTTTGCTAAAGAACTCCTAAGAAGTTCAAATATCACAGTTGAGGCCATATTTGATATTGACCCTAATAAGGTAGGGCTCGATTTTAATAATGTTGAGGTGAAACCAGGAATTCTTCTAGATAATTTGCCTAAGACATGGAGGAAAAAACCGATATCTGTGAGGCTAGAAGACGTTAAAAGGATAGTCAGAGATTCTGATGCGGATGTTGGAATAATATCAATAAACTCTTTTGCTAAAAAATCTGCAATAACATATGCAGAAATCTTGATAGAATCAGGAATTAATGTTATTAACGTGACTCCAATACCAATATATAATCATGATAAATTGAGGAAAAAAGCTGAAAAACAAGGAATATATCTTCTTGGAGACTTCATAAAACCCTCTAATGATCCATTTGACCAGGTCATCTCATTCAAAAATCTTTATGGAGGAGAGACATTCGTAATGCATAGAGTCTCTTTTGATCTAATATCTCTAATAATCCCAGAGATAAAGAAGGAGCTTGAAAGTCGACTTTCGGATACTTATAATATATCGTATACCCTTGATCCACGCAGAGAATTAAAGGGATACGCAGAGCTTAATATGATGCTATTTACAAAGGATACCGAGATAAGTCTTCAAATAAGATATCCTCATAGAGAATTAGTAGTTAATTCAACTTTAGATGTAATAGAAAAAATTAAGAAGAAAGAGCCTATTGGAGAAATAAGAGAGAGACATTTTTATTTCTAGAAGTTTTCATAAAAAGGATAAAAAATAATTAAGCGAAAGGTTTAAAATTCATCGTTAAAAACTCCTTTATTCTACTATAGAAATAAACCTGAATAT
>CBDULE010000147.1:0-2680 GCA_965367995.1 uncultured archaeon
CTTCTCGCTTTTTAATAAAAAGAAGCCATAGGATACAATTTTGGAGCTCTACCTTTTCCTGGACCCTGCAGCTGCAAAGAATATTTTATGAGATTCGAGGTTTTGCTGCGATTATGCGAGGAGAGACAAGTTTTTACTTTCGATCTTTCTTGGTTTTTGTTCGCTATTATATTTTCTCGTAATTAAAATTTTTGAAGAAGTAGGAGGGGGGCCTATGGAGATCAGGGGTAAGTATTTTTATGCTCGGCTTAGTAGTTATGAGTTTGAGATTACGATTAAGGCTGAAAAAATTGGTGTTGAGGAGTTTTTGGAGCTTCTAGAAGAGCTTGAGAGTATTGCGATACTTCTCCAAGGCTTTTCGCTTTAGTTCATATATCTCATTCTCTAACATTGCCTCATATTTTCTTACATTAATATTCTCGAGCACTACTTTTCTGGATAAACTAACTAACCAGGCCAGGAAATATATTCTTCTTTGTCTCTCGTTTTTACAGCTGAACCTTTTTTTGATTCCTAATTCTCGCATAAGTTTTGATGTTAGGGAATCGGGCCTTGTCCAGGCTGTGCTGTCAAAACTGTTTATTAATTTATATTTGGCTGCTTTTATTGCCTGCCTCTTCTTTATCCCAAATGCGTGTATCCAAACATCTCCTAGTTCTTCTCTAGCAATTCTTAGCGTATGTATTATTATGCGGTCTTTTTTCTCCACACATAAGTTAGCAATTGCATACTTCTTAAACTTCTTAGTAATCCCTGCCTCTCTTAGATAGTTTATCATAATCTTTATTGAATTAGGGTTCTTATTATGGCCTTGTATCGGGATTAGCCAATTCACATTATTGTAGTTCTCTATGCAATAGAGAATGTTTTCAAAAGTTCTTTCAATGTTAGTCTTTCCTGGAAGCCATAAGCTTCCAGGATTATAATCATCAGGATAATCAGGAATCGTAACTACTATATCGGCTCCTGGCAGGTAGTATTTGACTCGATAGTATAGTCTGACCAATTTATTTAGCCAACCAGGAGGATAATCCTTTCTAGTAGGATCTCGAAAAATTTCAACTCCAGAATCTATTAGAACTCCTTTGATTGCCTTCTTGTTCTTTATAACATACCTAAGGCCAGGCTCTGGCCTATTTGCATTCACGAGGATAAAAGGATACGGGATTCTGGCAGGCGGTAGAGTATAAAATCTCAACATATGCCATAACCCTGAGGATACTTAATATTATATAGCCAATCAGGTATATTAATACTTTATGATACCAATGAACCTGAGGTATCTCAATATGTCTGGAAAAGAAGAAGGCAGAACAAAAATAAATAAGGATTCTTTGTCTCGTTTTTCTCGGAGAGCATTACTAAAACGTATTATTGCTATTTTCGTTAATTTTCCTGAGAAACCTATGAGGCCTATAGAAATAGCCAGGAGTTTAGATGCTAATCCTGATTCTGTTAGATCGATTATCTCTAGACTTAATAAAAAGGGGATTATAAAGAGAGTTGCTAAAGGATTTTATCAGCTGAATGATAAGAATAAGGCATTATCAATATTGGAAGAGAAAAGCGTGGCAATTAAGGTTAAGTCCCAAGGTCTTTGTCTCGGTGAATTTAGGTTTGAGGAGTTTTTAGATATTGATTCAGCGGTTTTAGAGCATTCTATGATTTCAATAAGGCCTCATATCTCTATAATTAGGAAATTAAGGCAATTAGGGAAGAAGTGGAGCGAAAAGGATAAGGCGCAGCAAGTAAGTATTAGGGGGAATGGAATTTCTCTTGTTGTCTCAAAATATACTGTTAGGGTTTACATAACTAGCGTTACAAAAGCCTGGCCAGAACTAATACGAATCCTTAGGAATGCAGGGCTTAGCGAGGGAGAGATTAAGTTATTCCTTGACCTGCTTACGGATAAGATAAGGCAGAATAAAGCTAGAGCGACAGTAGAGATTCCTGTTACATCAAAAATTCCTGATGAAGTTAATTTTGTTATTAGAACAAAGGTAGGGGATAAAGAGCTGATAACAAGATTATCAGCTTCACATTTTCCAAAGGAGCTAGAGATATCAGGTCATATTGATTTGGTCTCTAACTTTATCTCAATTCTGGCAGGGGTTCAACACTTTAGTATTCTTGAGTTTATCCAGGCTAATGAGTTGATAAAAATAAACAAGAAATTTGGGCTTCTAGCACAAGCTTTCGGACAACTAGCTGAGGCTTTAAGAGAGAATGCAGACAGGATAAGAGCGTTTATACGAGCCAGGCCAAAGGAAGAGAAAGAAGATGTTTCAGATATGTTTACATAGCTTTTTTTACCTATATACCTTCTTAGGTATATTGAGTATTATATGGTGTTGAATATGAGTCGAGCGATAACTACTATTCATTTCACTAGTCGAGAGGAAAAGAAGATACTTATAGATGATTTTCTATGGGGAAAATTCGGCATTCCTTTAAGCTTTTTTATCCGCAGATTCCTGATGAAGGCATTGGCAGGGGATAAGCGTTATATTAGCATTCTCGAGGAAATTAAAAGTGAAGTAAGCAATTATCGTAAAAGTAGGGTTGTTAAACCCAAAACGACACAATGAACCCGATCAGGTATACAAATCGGACAATTTGACTATAATTAATTGCGGGGATTCAGAGGTATCTACTGATGAACATGAATCTTGCTTTTTAT
>CBDULE010000148.1:0-2576 GCA_965367995.1 uncultured archaeon
CGACCACCGAGATCTACACCGTCTAATTCGTCGGCAGCGTCAGATGTGTATAAGAGACAGATATTAGAGAGTAAACGAAGGAATTAGCTCTCTTTAATCGCCTTTTCTATTTTCATAAATAACTCATTGAACTTTTCTTCAAGGATTGTGATTGCTGTATCAATTATATCAGCGATTTTATACTGACCAACGCTCTTAATCCTGAATATAAATTCATCATCAGCTGGTTTAATGCTAAGAGCTTTCTTATTACAAGCTCTAACACATATTCTACATAAATCGCATAGATACAAACCTATGCCTTCTAGGACTGGGATTCCGTCTCGAATCTTTAAAATTCCTTTAGGACATGCTTTAACACAATCTCCACATGAATCACAAGCTTCAACATTAACCTTTAAACGAGCTATTGGATGATATCCAAGAGTACTAACAGGCATCCATTTAGCATGATCCTTTCCTTTTCCTACCTTAGCTATCATCTCCACATCAATCTCTTGCCCCTCGCCCAATCTGGCGATAGGGATATTAGGATACACAGGCTTTACTGTTTTTTTGTCAATAGGTTCAATATCTCCTGAAAGAACATCAACTATTCCATTTTCCGCCTTTTTGTGTAATCTTAATCTTGCCGTTAGTTTTATCAAATCCCTCAAGCTTTTGTTCTCCAAATTTCTGCCTTCTTCTAAAACATTTAACTCTGACTTATCAACTTTAAGCGGTATTAAAGCTAATCTTAAAGCTAGCTCTTCATCGTAAATCACACTTGTATTGGTGTATATTATCACATCGTGTATAGCTAGGGTAGGAACCTCAGTAAGAATAGCTCTTCTAATAGCATTAAGGATATGTGTAGGTATCCCTTTTATGTAAAATTCCGCGTAAAGGGTGCTCGGCATCACTATTACTCTAATATCCATTATTCATCACCACTTTTCTTAGCTAGCCTTAATATTCTCTCAACAAAATTAAATTCTTTTAGTTTTTCAAGGATTGGCTCAGGAACTAGATGCTCCCATGGTTCTCCAGCAATTATTCTCCTCCTAATCTCTTCACCTTTATATAAATCTCTCTTATAATGAGGAATTCTCACTGTTGGATAACCAAATCTCTCAAATAACATAAGAACAACTTCATTCCCAGAATAAACCCTATCAAATTTTGGGGAATAAGCTATAACTCTACCCGGCCATACTGCATATTCATGCGCGTCAGGAACTTGAACTATATATGCCCTATCTAACCAACCTTCAATTTTGAGAAGATGATATATCATCTCTAAACGCTCTCCTGCTGTTAGAGGATTTTCTAAAGTATAACTATCTTGTGTTGATCCAATGGCAATTATAACTTCATCTTCTCTACTTAATATGTCTTTAAGCGCAAGGTAGTGGCCCTTATGGAAAGGCTGAAATCTACCTATAAAAAGCCCTCTACTCACTTTTCTTCACCACAAGAGAAATAACAACAAGGCAATAACATTAGGAAAGAGTAAATTATCATCCACTTTTAAATATTGATGCAAAACGTCTAAAATTGCTATCATAAAAGCTATCATTATCGATGCTAAAAAATCCCTAGTAAATAATTCTAGAAGGATAAGTGCTGCAAGAAAACCTGCTAGCGTTCCCTCTACTGTTCTATCATTAGTAATCTTCCTTCTTCCGAATTTTACTCCCACAATGGCTGACATAGCATCTGCTATTAAAGCTACGATAATAGAAACTACAAAGATGTATTCATTATAGAGAACAGCGATAACGAACATGGAAACCAAAAAATAAACATAAGTTGCAAAGTTATGCTTTTCGACCTCTCTTAGTAAATTTGCAGGATATAAAGTAAAGTCTTTTGATAGCCTAAGTTTTTCAAAGAACATAACTATGAGAAGAAGACTTCCTCCAACTAAGATAACAATAATTCTAAGACCTCCAATTATATAGTTTTTATTAGTAAAAAGGTAAAGAATACCAGTTAACATGTTTTTAAGAAGCTCGATAGGAACAATAATACCAAAAAACGGTAATCCTATGCCAGTAGCAAATATTAAGTGAACGATTTTTCTATTTACCTCTCTAGTAGGATTATCATCTGGATGTTTAGGAAGTAGCTCTCTCTTAAAAAACAAAATCAAAAGGGAAGCTAATGCTAAAGTTGAGGAACAAATGAAAAGAACAACTCCTACTTGCTGGATTAATGGATTTCCAGAAATGTATAACACAATTAGAGATGAGATAGCAATCAGAATAATAAGTTCCAGATACTTTATTAAATTGTGTCGCAATCTCCAAAAACCTATTATTAGAAATATGGGAAAGATCAAGCCAAATAAGCTTGCACTTAGAATGAGACTTCTAGTAAAATAATACATTATTGTTAAAAATCCAATGGAAATTATTGCTTCTGGAAAAAGTTTCCTTCCGCTTGATATAGCTAATGCCATAGAAACATAGAAATTGAACATTACAATTGTGAGTATTATTGTGAGATAGTAGATAGTATTATCGCTGTCTCTTATACACATCTCCGAGCCCACGAGACCTCTCTACATCTCGTATGCCGTCTTCTGCTTGAAA
>CBDULE010000149.1:0-2555 GCA_965367995.1 uncultured archaeon
TTTTCAAGCAGAAGACGGCATACGAGATGTAGAGAGGTCTCGTGGGCTCGGAGATGTGTATAAGAGACAGCTTAGTAGATTTGGAGCCACCAATATGGCTTATGAAAGGAATTAAGCTGAGCCTTTCTGGACTTCCAAGCTTCTATAGGGCTGTAATTAAGAAGCTTGGATCCATAAGAAGAGTTTATGAAAATGGCTTATCATACTTTGGAGAAGTTCTAGATTTGGCTCATGAATATAATGTGCAAGTGGTCGCTCCCTGCTTAGATACCCTCTTTGAGTTTGAGGATTTCTTTAGAGAAAAAATAGAGATGTTCTTCGGAACCCCAATATTTGATATTGAATGGGATATGATTGCACCGATGATATACAATAGCATGGGCGCGGGTTATTATAAGATTCCAATTGAAATTCTTCGCTATAGAGAATATGTAATTGCAAAGAAAGTAAGGAGGATTTTTGGTGATAGAGCTGGTATTGGAATTGGCGTAATATGGACCGGAAAACTTGGAGATGAACCAGTTTATACGGATCCAGAGGAGCTAAAGAGGGATGCTGAGATAGCTAAAGCTGCAGGAATAAAGAACATAGGAGTGTTCTGTCTGGAGGGTGTAATTTTCAGAAACAATGATGAGAGATGGTTTGCTGCCGTTACTGAAGCTAAGCCAATTCCTCCAAAGACCAGATTTAACGCTGTTGGATATGGATTGTTTAGAATTGCTATGAAGGGATTTTTAGGTGGAATTAGGATTGTTGATGCTGTTACTAGTCCATTTACTTAATTTTTATCAGACCTGCGCGGTTTCTTCATCAAATCCGAGAGAGGTCAAATTCATCATGCGCGAAAGACTTCTGCAAATACATCCTTCATTTCAACTTTAATTTCTTTTCCTTCCTTGAAAACTTTAACTCCTCTTCCTTTGATAAATTCGCCTATAACATTTGCATCAAGTTTATGCATTCTAAGCTTTCTAATTATTTCTTCCGAATATTCCCTCTCACATGCTATCAAAAGAGTTCCAGTGCTTGAAACATTCATTGGATTGATGTTCAGATAGCTCAATACGGTCCTTATTTCATCTCTTAAAGGTATCTTCTCCAAATTAACGATTATTCCCAAGCCCGTCGCATAGCTCCATTCGTACAAACTTCCTATGAGACCTCCCTCTGTTACATCATGCATTGCATGTACTCCCTCTATATCCAATAATGCAAGAGCCTCGCTAACAACGGTTTCCTCCCTCCATAAATCCAAATATCTCTTTGCTCTTTCTCCTAGAATTTCTTCTAATTTTTCCAAATTTTCGTAAGCAAGCGCAACAATGAATTCAAGTGCAATTTTATCAGTAGAAATTATTACATCCCCCGCTTTGATGTTTTTAGGCGATAGTAATCTAATTACTTTTCCCAGCATTGTTGTAGATGAGACTGGAGTCATGATTCCACTATACGCAGCAGTATGCCCTCCTACAATTGAAATATTAAGTTTTTTGGCCTCATTCTTAATCTCTTCTATAATCCTTAGAGCTTTTTCTTCTTCATACCCGACTGGAAATATTATCGTATAAATCATTATCTCTGGTCTCGCACCAAAAACTACTAAATCACTTGCTGCAAAATGCACTGTGCCGAATGCAAACATTTCAATAGGAATACTCTTCGGAATCATTATGGCTGGATCGTTTGTTATTGCTATAAGCTCATCCTTTATTTTAAAAACGGCTGAATCATAGCCTATTTCAGGACCAATAAGCACATAATCTTTTAATGTTTCTCTCGCGGCTGATACTACTCTCTTGAGCGCTTCTATGTTTAATTTCCCTTGTCTTAGTTTACTCAGCAATCCAAGCACCAGAGTTTAGAAAAATATGGATTAAATTTGAGTTTGTGATTGTTAAAAATTCCAATATTTATCTTTTCGCTTTTAGAGAAGTTCAAATATTTTCATTGCTAAGTATATCCCAAAAGCTATTATGAATACTCCCATGGCGATAAGAAATACCCTATATCCTCTTGTTTTTAAAATGTTTTTTCCTCTAGCTGCCATAAATGTTAGAAAGAATAACCATGCAAAATCGAGCCAGACATGAAAGATATACATAACCACGATACCTATTAACCCCATTATCTGTATAGCATCTTTTATGAAAATGCTTCCCACTAAAATCCACCAAATCATAAAATGAGCGTTAGTGGCGGAAAATATCACCCCTATCAGAAAAGGATTCACATAGCTAAATGAATTATCAAAGGAATTTGTCCCTTTAAGACCGTCCCTTATCATGAAAGCTCCTAATAAGATGAATATAATTAGACCAGTGATGCCAATTATTTTTAGAATTAAGATATTTTTTAAGAGGTTTAATACTCCAAAAGCTATAAGAAGAACGAGAGGAAATTCTACAGTCATATGCCCTAAGGATACTTTTAAGCCAGAATATTCACCATTTTTTGTTCCAGAAACGATTGTCGCAAGAGTAAGGGGGCCTGTCTCTTATACACATCTGACGCTGCCGACGAATTAGACGGTGTAGATCTCGGTGGTCGCCGTATCA
>CBDULE010000150.1:0-2419 GCA_965367995.1 uncultured archaeon
TCTCTGGTTTGGGATTGATAGGTATCTTGTTCACTGCCGCCACCACGCAAAGCCTCAGAAATAACATTATCCAAAACTCCCCCATCAACCACCCCGCTACCGCTTCTTAATTCTCTCCAAATATTCTTTGAATTACTCCCTCTATCTTTTAGGCCGTCTTTCGCAATGGCCTCGTTTATCAACGAAAGATAATCAAACGGTGCTTTAAGAGAAACCAAATCTTGTAAAGAGATTTCTCTGCCAATTGTCTTTTCCACAGCATCGAGCATTCTTGATTCTTTGTAATAACACTGCCTGCCTTCTTCTAGTCCTGCTTTCGAGAGCACAAACTTTACTTCCATTCTATATTCAGATATAGCCGCTATCTTCTTAAAAACATCATTGCATCTTTCTCCATACTTGTCATTTAATTTGTTTAATTCCTTTATAGTATATCTATGGGCATCTCCTTCGATCACTCCAAATGTAGATACTACTAATTCAACATTTCTTTTTTTCGCTATCTCTATCGCTAACATATTTTGTATCATACCGCTACCAGGTTGCATTTTTGCCCTTCTAATCAACTCTTTAATATGTTCTCTATCTATACCAATCTTCAGTGCTATAGCTAATAATTTATAGTACTGGTCTCTATGCCTTAATTCATGAATTAATGCCTCGAAAACCTCACTTAAAGTCTGACTCTTGCCTACCAAGACAAGATGATGTGCAGCGTCAAATAAAGCACCTTTACCAATATCAGCGAGAAGAAATTTTGTCTTTATACTAATTTCACTAAAGCTAATGTTAATAATCCCTAAAAATTGCATAAAATCAACTAATTTCTTTAATTCATTCTGAGTAGCTATTATTATAGGCAGATCAAAACCATAACCCTTCGCAAATCTTTGAAGAGCAATATCTAATGAATAAACTTCCCGTTTTGTATCATATCCTAAATCTTTCGATATAACCTTTACTAATTCATCATTAAAATGCGGAGAAGCTCTCAACATTTCTCTAAAACCCTCGGAGGCTACATCAGAAATGCCCTGAATTTTATATATAAAGCCTCCATACGGAGGAGAGTAAACTATATTTCCTGAAGAAAAATTATTTCCTATTACAAGAAGCTTATCCCCGGAAATATCCCAATTAATTTTCTGAGTATCTCCTGTTTTAATTAAATCTCCTTCGAATGAAATAAATGATTGGATAGTCCATTCTCCTAATATAAGTGAATCTCCACCGTCACCTATATCATCTTCTTTTATACCTACTTTATCCACACTTCCTAAAAAGGCAGCGCCCGTAAGTAAATTTAATCTGAAGTCAAATCCTTTCGTCATCATCTCTTCAACAGTCTTTAAACCCTTTACCAACCTGATTTTTTCATACAAGTTATCCTCTTGTGGAAGCCCAACCTCTAACTCAATTGCATCTGCCAGCGAATCAACATCACCAAGCACTTCATCTTCAAATGAACCTCGATACAACAATTCCCAATAGATTTCTTCTGGGATAGCTTCAGCCAATAGATAACCTACCGCATAATCTCTAACTCCTAACACTCCATAAATTGCCCATTCATATAATGGTCGTATTGAAGCCCAGAGGTCATAACCATTATAGGAAAAACTGTCTTCCAATTGGGCGTATTGTATCCTGCAAAAATCAAGAGAGGCTTTCTCAGCTGTTCCTTCTGTGAATAGGTAGTGAGCAGGGGTTAGTTTACCTCCTAACCACCTTGCTGGTGTAGCCCTTCTTACCGAGTGGTCAATCTCATGAATAAGGGCTGTAATGATTCCTTGTAGCCATCCTGTTTCAACATTTTGGTCCCTAACAACTCTTATCTCAATAAAATATTCAGGCGAACTCTTCTCTTTTCTTCCATATATTGGAGATGATTGGGTTGTATAGCCACCTATCAAAATAGTCTCATCGACCCTCCCATTATATTCAATCCTTAAATGAGGGAATGCTATCTCATCTTCAAGGAAATACCTCAAAGCATCTCTAATTTTATCTGGAATTGGCTCTTCTTTGTTAGCAATCCGAGAAACCTTGCTGTAAACCTCGCCAAGCGAATATCCCTCTTCTCCCAATAAGCCTCGCAATAAAAATTTCATTATACTCAGTTTCACATCGGGATCGAGCTCTCTAAAGACAATGTCCATTTTGGCACCAGATTCGAGATAATACTGATTTAAATATTCAGAAAGCATCACCCATCTTCCCCGAACATCTCTATAGAACGCATTACTAAGAAGAGCATTTAAGAGTTCTTGCCTCTGCTCTAAAGTCAACTGTTTCTTAGAATTGGAGGTGGGATAATCATTAAAGATTGCTACATTCTTACTCTCATCCTCTTGTAATCTCACCTCAATTAACTTCTCCGTATATTCTTCATCGACAGACTTTATAGTATCCTTAATAG
>CBDULE010000151.1:0-2398 GCA_965367995.1 uncultured archaeon
TTGTAATATCCTATCTCAGATTTTTCTAAATGATGAGAAATGGCGGGTATGACCCCTCAGGGAATGATTAAGTCTGCCACTGCTGATATTCTTTAAGTATATAGACTTCCTTCTTAGTAATCTTTTCCCACTTCTCAAAATGAAAAACTGCATAGAATTTTATTTCCTTTAAAGCTAGAGGTAACCAATAAATATCATCACCCCACATCTTATCAAATGGAAGCTTATCAATTTCAAACCATACTGGCTTTGCTTCATCAGTCTCTTTTAGCTCTCCTTCATAATCATCTGCTAGGAAAACATGAACAAAGCCGTATAAAGATCCATTGTTATAGAATTCGAGCAAACCTACCCATCTAACGTTTTTAGGAATAACTCCTATCTCCTCTTTACATTCTCTTATAGCAGCTTCTATAGGAGTCTCCCCCTTTTCTACTTTACCTCCAACCCCATTGTATAATCCAGCACCAAGACCTCTTTTCTTCTCGATTAATAGGACTTTATTTCCCTTAACGATGTAAAGAAGCGTTTCGACATTATGCATGGTTTAACACCTTTAAAACATTTTGTGCAATGATTAATAGACCAAACTTCTAAAATTTTATATCTACTAACTCAAGTAGTTTAATAAGCTTCAAAGACTGATAATATATTTCAAAATAATACCATTAAAGCTTAACATTAGTCAACGAACCTTATTTTTAACTTCTCTCGCTCATGAACATTAATAAACTCTTCTTTAAATACTTTCTACATGATAGCTAATGGATATTAACAACTCTTAAATTAATCACAGCACCCTAAAAATGTTGCACCATTAGCATTCTTAATCCTGCTTGTATAAAATTTTTATACTTTGCCTTTTTACCTAATATGTAGGTGTTGGGCATGGAGGAGCTAAACATAGCTACTAATAAATACCTATTGCCACTAGTCTCATTTATCATAAATCTGGGATTTGGAATGATATCTCCAATTATGATATACTATCTAATGGCGTTGGATAAAATGCTCACAACGCTTCCTGAGGAATTAGGCACAATAGAAAATGCAGGAGCTGTTGCTTTTGAATATACTCTAATGATGGCAAGCTTCATGCTAACAAGAGCATTATTAGCCAGATATTTTGGAGATCTCAGTGATAGGATTGGAAGAAAGAAAATCATTCTTTTTGGACTATTAGGATATACAATCCTCTCATATTTATATATTCTCGCCCAAAACTGGATTCATCTGCTAATAATAAGAGCAATCCAAGGGGTTTCTTCGGCTATGGTATGGCCAGTTGCAGAAGCTCTCCTAATAGATTCGGTTCCTCAAGAGGAAAGAGGTAGATGGATGGGAATTTATATAAGCTCAATGTTTGCAAGCTTTATAGCTGGTCCAGCCTTGGGAGTGGCCTCCTATAAATATGCCGCTTATGTCCTAAATTATGATGTTCTTAATGCATTGAAGTTTCCGTTTTACATATTAACATTGATGTCGTTAGCATCATTTTTGCTATCATTTATCTTAAGAGAAACTATAAGTTTGAAGAAAAAGAAAATCGATATTGAGAAGATGAAAAGAGCTAGAATGGAGATATTAAATAAACTGCCCCCTAAAATCAAGAAGGCAGTAAATGTTCTATACATCATGGGATTTGCTAATGGAATAGCAATGGGATTCGTTGCACCTATCATGAATATATTTATAACTCAATATATAACAGCCGATCCAACAGTTTTAGGAATCATAGCATCGATAAGTGGTGGTCTTGGCATAGCTGTATCATACTCAGCAGGTAGAATTTCCGATAAAGTAGGAAGGAAGAAAATGGTTATCTCTGGTCAGCTCATCTCTAGGACTATGACAATGATAACTCCATTGATAAAAGATGTGGATGAGCTTTTGATTGTAGTATCTCTCAGAGTAGCTGCTTTTAACATCTCATCCCCAGCATATAGAGCTTTACAAGGAGATTTAGTTCCCAAACAGATAAGAGGAAGAGTATTCGGAACGGTTCAAACATTGTTCAATTTTGGAGCTGCATTATCTCCTTTAGGCGGTTATATTTATCAACTTCTCTCCAAAGATACAATATATCTCATTAGCATTCAAGTTCCTGCCGTCGCTGTATTATTCTGGATGAGTGCATTGATTGGATTTATTACTGTTATGCTATTTGCTCTCTATGTTCCAGAGCCAAATGATGAAGAGAGAAGAATTATAGAAAGTTTAGAAAGAAGCTTCATATCTCTAAGATGAGTTATCTATAAACTGTTATTATAGTCTCTCTTATAGGTCTTGAATCCAATCCTACAATCTTTTGATTAACTCTTACTAATAAATCTTGTTTTTCTCCCCATACGATATCAGGCTTCTTTTTTCTCCTTTAAACCCTCAGATAAGATTGAGA
>CBDULE010000152.1:0-2350 GCA_965367995.1 uncultured archaeon
CTACACCGTCTAATTCGTCGGCAGCGTCAGATGTGTATAAGAGACAGTCTTTCTATAGTATAGTCTCCAAAACCCATTATAACTGATGCAAGAGTTGATTTTCCAGAACCATTAGGTCCAAATAAAGCTATAATTTCGCCCTTATTAACCTTAAGATCTATTCCATTTAGAATTCTTTTACCTTCGATCGAAACGTATAAGTCCTGGACTTCAAGTAAGTTCATCATTCTCAGCTTTTAACTAGTAAAAATTTACAATTGTATTTTATATAGCTTGATTTTAGTTCTTAAATTTATCAAATGTTCTCTCATTGCATCAAATTTTTAACTCTTTTATGCATATGTTTGATTAATCATTCAAATTTGGTGTGATTCTCATGCCAATTTCGAAGAAAGAAGTTATTAGTATAGCTATAATTCTACTTATCTCCTTATCTGGATTAGCCTTGACATTATTTACTTTGAATGTATGGGATGTTACGCAAAAAGGAATTCTATTTAATGTCGATGTTCCTAAACTTCCAGCTGAGTATAAACCAATAGCAAATCACACAGTGGTAGTATTAATTGACGGTCTTAGATATGATACAGCTCTCAGAATAGCTAAGGAAGGAAAAGGAATTCTTTCTACAATATACAACGAAGGCGCATGGTTTGAAAAAGTTGAGACAGTATTTCCTTCAATATCTCCAGTAGTTAGAGCATCTGCATTAACAGCAACACTACCAGAGATTCATGGTTATACAGGATATGGTGTTGAGAATTACAACCTTAGCCTCAATTTAGATTTTAATGTCTTTAAATTAGCTGGGGAAAGAGGATATACAACAGCAATAATAGCTGATCCTCTAGCAGGAGGGGAATTCTGGAAGTGGGTCGATGAAGTAATTGAGAACAAATGGCTTTTGGACGAAGAGGTGCATAATCTATTCATTAATCTAATTGAAAAGGGTGATCTACCAAATCTCATCTATGTTTGCTATGTCGATACGGATACAGCTGGACATAAATACGGTGGAATTTCTAGTGAGTATTATAATACGGCTCTAAATGCTTCGATTTTTATTGAAGAGGACTTTGAAAAATTCTACAATGCAACTAATGGTGATGCAATCTTTATAGTATTTAGCGATCATGGTCATACTGATAAAGGAGGTCATGGTGGTACTGAACGGGAAGTTATGCACTCCTTCCTTGGATTCATAGGGAAGAACGTGATAAAAGCTCATATATATGAAGAAATTAAAATCTACCAGATTGGCGCAACTGTTTCGTTTATTCTCGGAATTCCTTTACCCAAATATTCAATCCTTCCTCCGATCTTTGATGCATTTAATACCTCAGCAGAGAGAGTTGCTGGCTATAAAATACATTTTGCTCATTTAAAGATTAACCAAATTAGAGGATTAGCAGAAGAAATAGGAAGGCTTAGTGATGTTGAAGGAAGAATTTCTGAGCTTAACAGTACACTAAGTGAAGCATATAAAGCATATGGGGATGGTAACTATACTTTAGCTGAGAGCTTAGCTGATGGGATAATCCAAGAAGCTGTTATTATTTTCAACAAGCTTCTCAGCTCCGCAATCTTTAATAAAATACTGATAAAAGTTGGGATTGTTGCTCTTCTAATTGGTCTAACTTCAATATTGTTAGCTGTCATAGGAAAAAGATACAATATTCTCTACAGCATAGCAGGAGGTTCTGCGTTATATCTGATCTCATTAATTCTATTCATTATATTATTCCTCGCGGTTGGAGAGAGCTTTTCAATGTCTGGAAGACCAATATTTAGCTCATTAATTATTGGTATAATCTCGGGATTAATAGCTTATCTATTCATCTTGTATCTATCAAAATCTGGAAGAATTAGTGAAATTAAACCTCATGTAGCTATTCCAATCGCAACATTGGCTGGCTTCTTAGTTCAACTATCGCTTTTTATTATCTCTGGCATAATATCGATAGAACCTCTGGAAATTCAATACGCTTTTACCGGGATCGTACTTGAAATAGTGTCAGTAGGGATTATAATAGGCTATGGTATATCATTAATACTTGCGAACAAATTTTTCACTAAATAATAAGCTAAATAATTCCTAGCTTTTATCTTTTATTTCAACCGACTAAAATTACGAATATGGCTCCAAAATTTTAAGAGTTATTCGTCAATTATATATCAAACATCTTCTGAAGAAGTTAAGTATTGACTTTTAAAGAGTGATTTATATGTGCTAATTAATTTTGATAGATCCCTTTATGACTCTCACTTCTAATATTAAACATCTGTCTCTTATACACATCTCCGAGCCCACGAGACCTCTCTACATCTCGTATGCCGTCTTCTGCTTGAA
>CBDULE010000153.1:0-2209 GCA_965367995.1 uncultured archaeon
TTTCAAGCAGAAGACGGCATACGAGATGTAGAGAGGTCTCGTGGGCTCGGAGATGTGTATAAGAGACAGACCAGATAGAGCAATGTTGCGTGTAGCGTATAGAATGGCAACATTTTCAGTAGAGGAAAGAAAGAAGCCACAGCCTTCTCGAAGAGAAATTGAATTATCAAAGATAATTAAGGAAGCATTAGAGCCAGCCATTTTACTTGAAGAAATGCCAAGGACGGTAATAGATATTTACGCTTTAGTCTTGCAAGCAGATGGGGGGACTAGAGTTGCATCAGTTAATGCAGCATCGCTTGCTCTGGCTGATGCGGGAATTCCTATGAAAGGTCTTGTGGCAGCTGTGGCTGTTGGAAGAATTGGAAATCAGATTATTGTTGATCTCAACGATATTGAGGATAAATATGGTGACTCAGATCTACCAATAGCTATGCTTTTGCCCAGTGAGGAAATCACATTATTGCAGATGGATGGTATTATGACCTCTGAACAGTTCGAGATTGCTTTGAGAGAAGCAAAGAAAGCAATCCTCACTTTATACGAGATGCAACGTAAGGCGCTTAGAGAGAGATATTTGATGATAAGAGAAGAGGTGAGTGCTGGAAGAGGTGTCTGATTATGATTCCAGAGTTAAAGAGAGAATTAGTAAGTAAAATAGAAAGGGAAAATATCCTTTCGCTTCTTAAAATCGGAAAACGTTTGGATGGGAGAACTCTGCTTGAGCAAAGACCTCTTAAAATAGTTCCTAATTTAATAGAGAAAGCTGACGGTTCAGCATATGTCGAGCTTGGAAAGACAAAAGTACTTGTTGGAGTAAAAGTTTCTCTTGCTAAACCATTTCCTGATTTACCTGATAAAGGCGTATTTGTTGTCAATGCTGAATTTAATCCTATAGCTTCTCCTTTCTTTGAACTTGGACCTCCTTCGGATTATGCTGTTGAGATTGCAAGAATAGTTGATAGGGCTATTAGAAGTTCCGAAATGATTGATTTAGAAGAACTAGCGATAATACCGGGAAAGCTTGTTTGGATGCTCAATATTGATATCTATGCTATAGATGATGATGGTAATTTAATAGATGCTGCTATGTATGGTGCTGTATCGGCTATTTTATCAGGAACACTACCTAAGGTAGAAATAATAAATGAAGAGAAAGAGGAGATTGAGGTAATAAAAGAGGAAAGAATACCAATTCCAACGAGGGATTTTCCTGTCTCATTTACCTTTGCGAAGATAGAAGACTATTTGATACTTGATCCAACACATATGGAGGAGAATTTAATGAGCGGGAGGCTTACTATTGCTATTAATAGCAAAAATAACATTTGTACTATTCAGAAGGGAGAAGGAGGAGGATTTAAATTAGAAGATGTATTAAGAGCTAGAGATATAGCAATTCAAAAGGCGGATGAATTAAGAAATAAAATAGCAAATCAAATAGCCTTAGGCTCGCGTGGAGAGGAATCTTGGCAAAAAATACTGGAGGGATGATATTATGGGGAGAACGAAAAAGGTGAAATCAACGGGTAGATTTGGGGCTAGGTATGGAGCTGGTGTAAGGAAAAGGGTTCTAGCTGTTGAGTTAAGAAAAAAGAAAAAATATATCTGTCCTGCATGTAACAAGAGAGCATTGAAATGGAAGGCCGTTGGGATATGGGTATGCGAATCATGTGGTCTTCAATTAGCTGGAGGGGCTTGGGATCCCATCTCAGATACAGGTATGAGGCTTCTGATGACTATTAGAAGAGTAACATCTTCTCAGTAGATATGTATCCCAGTTAAATGCCATTTAATCACTTGATTTTTTTGGAAGATTTTTAGCATATTATTAGAAAATTCAAGGAAAATAATTCTATCAAATTCCATTTCAAAGATTTTTTCAAGGCTATTAAATCTTATTTGATAATTTGACTCATCTAAAGGTTTTTCATCTTCTTTGTATTCTTTTCGAACGCTGTTATTTTCTTTTTCATTTTCATTACCTCCTTCTTTAGATCTAATCAGGATAACTAAACTATTTAACAAATTAATAAATGATGATTCCTCACATACTGTATAATACTCCCTATCATAACCTATGAGTTTAATAAGCTTCTTTAAATAATCACCCTCTAATTTTACAAAGCTTAATATATTCCCTGTCTCTTATACACATCTCCGAGCCCACGAGACCTCTCTACATCTCGTATGCCGTCTTCTGCTTGAA
>CBDULE010000154.1:0-2114 GCA_965367995.1 uncultured archaeon
ATTCTAAACATTCTTTGTAATTTATGTGGAGTCGCTAAAGCTACAAGGGAAGCTCTTGAAAAAGCTAGAGAAGTAAATCCGAATGTTAAAATAGCAGCTACAAGGAAAACAATTCCTGGTTTAAGATTACTTCAAAAATATGCTGTTGAAATAGCTGGCGGTGACACGCATAGGCTTTCTTTGAGCGATATGATTCTGATTAAGGATAACCATATTAGAGTTCTAGGAGGAATAGATAGAGCATTGAATATGGCTAAGAGAATTAAAAGTTTTGCTCATAAGATTGAAATAGAAGTAACAAACATCGAAGATGCTGTAAAAGCTGCTAAACTTGGAGCGGATATAATTATGCTTGATAACATGAGTCCAGAAGAAATTAAGGAAGTCATTAAGAAATTAGAACAACTAGGCTTAAGAAATAAAGTCATCCTTGAGGCATCTGGTGGAATAAATATCAACAATATACATAAGTATGCTGAAACAGGTATTGATGTTATATCAATGGGTTCAATCACCCATTCGATAAAAGCTTGTGATATAAGTCTTGAGGTGATAGAAGAATGTTAAAAATAGCGATTATTGGATGTGGGGCTATAGGGGGAGAGCTGGTAAGATCAATAAAAGAAGGATTTTTACGCGATGTTAAAGTTGTAGCTCTGCTTGACATAAATAAGGAGAAGGCATTAATGCTCGCAAAAGAACTCGGCGAAGAAAATCTCGTTGTAGATGATCTTGATGAATTATTAGATAGAGATCCTGATGTAATCGTAGAAGCTGCATCACCTTATGCATTAAAAGAGATTGCTAGAAAAATCTTGGAAGCCGATAAAACACTCATTGCCATGAGTTCTGGTGCTCTTTTAGATCAGGAATTTTACAAGGAAGTAATGTCGATAATAAACTCGGGAAAAGGAAGATTATACATTCCAAGCGGGGCTATAGGCGGCGTAGATATATTAAAGGCGGTTTCTCAAATCGGAGGAAATGTGAGATTGATAACTATAAAGAGTAAAGAGGCATTTAAGAAAGCGAAAAATTTGGATAAGTTAGGCATAGATATAGAGAAAATTGATAAGAGAACACTAGTGTTTAAAGGAAAAGCATCTGAAGCAATTAAATATTTCCCAACAATGATAAACGTGTCTGCCACAATTTCATTAGCCTTTGGAAGGGATATAGATGTTGAAATTTATGCGGATCCAACGATTCATTATACAGTTCATGAAATAGAGATAGAAACTGAAGCTACGGTAGCTAAGATAATACTCGATAATAAACATCATCCTAGAAATCCCAAAACAAGCTATCTTGCACCTCTATCATTAATAAGGCTAATTAAAGGATTAACTGAAAGAATAAAGATAGGAACTTAGGTGCTCATAGGTGGATATAGAAAACAAGCTAAAGAGTATGATAAGAGAAGTTTTTAGCAAGAATAGAATGGAAGGCTTCAATAAGAAAGCAGGAAAACATTACTTTTATCATTGCCCTTCGAGAAAATACTATCCTTTCCAATGGTTGTGGGACAGTGCATTCCATGCAATAATTAACCTTTATATAAATCCAGAACACTCATTAATGGAGATAAAAACCCTACTATCAACGCAATTTAATGATGGCTTGATACCTCATATGGCTTATTGGATAAAACCTCCTCTCCTTAATATTCTTGATAGAATTTTACTCCGTTATTATAGAGACCCTTATAGAAGTAGAATTACTCAGCCACCAGTAATAGCATATGCTGTTAAGAAAATAAAAGATTTGCTTGGAGAAGAATGTGTGAGAGATTTAATTCCTCCCCTTGAGAAATACTTTGAATATCTCTCTGTAAATAGAGATTTTTATTGTGAGAACCTTCCGAATATAATACACTCTTGGGAATCTGGTCTTGATAATCTCCCTGTTTATGACCCTATCAATAAAATGTTTAGAATTGTTAGGGCTTATTCAAAAGTAGATTGGAATCTAGAGATGATAAAGAAGCTCGATTTATTTACCGTTAGGGATACGTTATTCATTTCAATCTATGCGGAAGGTTTAAAGACTGTCTCTTATACACATCTCCGAGCCCACGAGACCTCTCTACATCTCGTATGCCGTCTTCTGCTTGA
>CBDULE010000155.1:0-2055 GCA_965367995.1 uncultured archaeon
TCGCTCAAAAGGAGTTGAAATTATTGTTGAGAAGACGAAGAAGGCTTGCGAGCTGTTTAACGAATTAAAGGATAAGAAAGTGGTCGCAGCTCTGCACTTGACATGCTGATGCAGTCCGTTGAGCGAAAGATTTTTATGTGAGGTATTTTCATTTAGAATTATGAGGGAGGAAGGGAGAGAGGAGGAAGAAGTGCCAGAGGGATTTCTAGAGGCGGTGAACAAGTTTTGCGATGCCTACGATTTCATATTCAAGCGTTTTGACGAGATATACATGGATTACCTGCGTGGAGAAGATGTCAGAAAGCAATTAAGGAATTTTGAAAAGACAGCAGGAATCATATTTCCCCTGATCAGCGATCTCTTTTCAAGAGAGGAGGAAGTCAAGAAGTGGCTTGCTAAAAAAGATGTTGATGAGGATAAAATCCAAAGAATTCTGGAATTTAAGAGGCGTTATTCAGGTTTAGAAGATGAAATAATAGCTTTTACATGGGAATTACTTGGATATTTCCATTGGACAGGTCTTTCAACAAGATATACATTTGACATTAGGCGTAAATTTCCTGTTATTGAATTGCATCTTTTCTCTGGTTCAAGAGAAATATTACATTTAAGAGATTCAGTAGCATCAGTATATCATTTGGCAAGAACGATTCAAGAAGAGGTGAAGAGATGTCTCAGAGGAGTGAAAGGTTATGATATTGATCCGGAGGAAATTGAACGTATAGAAGATGTTATGAGAGGAATAGAGTTGGATTTAGGGGATATAAGAAAGATAATAGAAGAGATAAAAGGGAGGAGGAAGAGAGGGGAGTAAGATGGGAGGAATGAGTGAGTCCTTTCTAAGAACAAATTACACAGCATGGATAGGGGAGGAAAGGGGGAGAGCAGAGTGCCCTTTCTCTGGAATTTTTAGAGAGAGGAAAATCGTCTCCAAGAATGCTTGGAAGGTGGTCTATAGAGGAAGTTACTTGGAAGTAGGGAAGGAGAGGATGGAGTATTTGGCAAGGATGCCACCAAGAGTCCTAAGTACATTCATTTACAAAACTGCTCTTAAAGAACCACTTGTAAGGAAATTGGGAGAAGAATATATGGCCATTAATATTGAACATTCTCCTTTAGGAGAACATACAGTATCAGAAAAGGGACCAATCTATTTTATTAATAACACTATAATTAAAGATTATTATGAGCCTAAAGAGGATACTGTATGCTTTATATGGTTAGCGCCGACTCGCTTCAGAGATGATGTTAAAAAATTTGAAAAACTTCTAGATGAGTTTGGAGAAAAGCATCGTCCTGATGCTTTAATTGTGGAATATCACCATAATATTAGAAGAAACACAGTTGAAAATATTTTAGAAGCTTTGAATCTTAAGCTTAGCGATTTACCAGTTTTAATTATATCAAAGAAGGTGATGGACTCATTAAGTCCGGAAACGGATGGTGTTATTATTATTAAAGAGGAATTCATGGATGAACTTCTAAAATTACCAAATGATAGTTTAAGAAAACTTATAGACAAGTTTTACATAGAAATGAGCGGAGAATCAAACTTCAAAGAGATAGAAAAAAGGATTAAAGATTTCATTAGACAAGAAATTGAAGAGTTAAGTGGAAAAATCCCAGGAAATATGCTTAATAAGCTGAAAGGACTAATAGATGTAGGAGTAAGTGCGGCCACATTAATAAAAACTATCACTTTATTTCCACAATTCTATCATCCATAATCGATCTGAAATTGAAAAATAGAAAACTGTAAAAATATTTGACGTAAGGAACGAGGCGTGCTTGGACTAAAAGAATACTCTTTGTGCATAAGTATGCTGATTATATAGATATATGGGAAGTGGAATGGGGTAAAAGTGTGAATATTAGGTATATTAAGAGGATCCCTTTGGGAACGGAGTAGAATATTTTCCGACACAAAGGTGAATTATTAAGGTAGTAGCAATAATTTATTAGGTTTTGTTAGTGGGACTGGAACAAACGAGAGGTAAATAAAAAGAAGCAGAGGGAAGTGAGGGCGACGGGAGATGTCATGCTATTTCGGGTGGG
>CBDULE010000156.1:0-1935 GCA_965367995.1 uncultured archaeon
AAGGAAAAGCGAGAGTTTGTGGTTATGATGTGGAAAAAGAACCCGATAAAGTCAGAAAATCGATAGGAATCGTCTTTCAGGATCCTTCATTAGATGATCAATTAACAGCTAGAGAAAACCTTGATTTTCATGCAAGGCTTTATGGCTTAAGTAAGAAGGAGAGAAAAGAAAGGATAGAGAAAGTCTTAGAGATGGTAGGCTTAAGCAGTAGAGCAGACGAATTAGTGAAAAGGTACTCTGGTGGAATGAAAAGAAGATTAGAGATAGCAAGGGGATTGATGCATAACCCTAAAGTTCTCTTCTTAGACGAGCCTACTCTAGGACTAGATGCACAAACGAGGAGAGCAATTTGGGAATATATTAGAGAGCTAAACAGACGAGAGAAGGTTACTATATTCCTAACAACTCATTATATGGAAGAGGCTGATTATCTGTGTGATCGAGTAGCTATAATTGATCATGGAAAAATTTTGATAGTTGATACTCCAAATAACCTAAAGAATTTGATTGGAAGAGACGTAATTACTGTTAGATGCTCTGATTATGAAAGACTAAGAAGAAGACTGGCAGGAGAGGATTGGATAAGGGATATAAAGGTTCATAACGGAGATCTAGAGATCTACGTTGAGAGAGGAGAAGAGAAAATCCCGTTGATAATGAAGATCTCTGAAGAATTGAAAACGACAATAAACTCAATAACGCTCAGAAAACCTTCTCTCGAAGATGTCTATTTGCACCTCACTGGTAGAACCATAAGAGAGGCAGAAGCTTCTTCAATTGACTTGCTTAGGATGAGATTTAGGTTTAGAGGAAGATAGATGATGATCTCTACGGAACTCCAAGCAATTTACGTCATGTGGATTAGGCAATTAAAGAGATTTGTAAGAGCAAGAAGTAGGTTAATTGCAAATATAGTTCAACCTTTCTTCTTCCTAGCCTTTCTCGGTATAGGTTTTCAGTCTGTTAGGTTTCCTGGATTAGCGAATAATTTGAGCTATATAGATTTTCTAGCACCAGGAATGATAACAATGTCTGTTATTTTCTCTTCAATGTTTGCAGGAGTTTCTGTGATATGGGATAGACAATTCGGTTTCTTAAAAGAGGTCCTTGTAGCTCCGGTAAGTAGGTTGTCTATTGTGATAGGGAGGATTATCGGAGGATCGACTGTGGCAGTCATTCAAGGATTAATTATTCTGGGTATTAGCCTTGCCTTAGGTGTTAGAATTCTTCCCTTGGGAATTCTTCCCTCGATAATATTTATGATCCTAACTGCATTCTTTTCGGCAGGATTAGGATTAGCCATAGCTTCAAAATTAGAGGACTTCCACGGATTCCAGCTTATAATGAATCTCATAATGATGCCGCTTATTTTTCTATCTACCGCATTCTTTCCAATAGAAAGCGTTCCAAGTTGGATGAAATTTGTTATTCGTGTAAATCCGTTGGCATACTCTGTAGACGGATTAAGAGGGTGCTTAATTGGCTTGTCTTCTTTTTCATTGCCTGTAGATCTTACAGTTATGACTATACTCTGCACGATAACCGTTGTTCTTGGAGCATATCTCTTTAATAGATGTGAAGTTTGAGTAACCATATCTTAATAGTCCTTATTATCAAAAAATTTCGGAGATTGTTAGAATCCTTTTTATGGTAAACAAGAGCACTTATTTATTCTTCCTACAAACTCTTCAATAAGCATGAAAGCATTAATAATAGCTATTAATGATGCAAAAGAATCAGATAACTCGGTTAAAGTAATATCTAAGCCATTAACTCAATTACTAGGTTTGCCCCTGATTGAGAGAATAATATTAGCATCGAAAAGTGCCGGAATTAACAGTTTCATTATAATAACTGATTGTCCTGGAAAAGAAATAAGATCAAAGTTAGGAGACGGAAGTAAATATGGTGTTGAGATATACTATGTTGAAGATA
>CBDULE010000157.1:0-1789 GCA_965367995.1 uncultured archaeon
TAATCATTCTTTCTTTTTATTTTCATTCTTCTTTCCAGAAAAGAGAAAGACAGTAATATACCTGAACCCTATATATTACTCTAGAATGCTGTTTGTTAGATATAGTGGTTACTTTGGTGTAGTAATTGGCTCAGAGACAACTCTTTAAAAGATACCCGAGGGAAAGAATTGAAGATGCATTAAAGCGAGCTATTCTCCTTTTATCGATATTCGTAAAGGAAGGAGATCTTGCAAACTATTTAGGGGTCCCTAGATCATATATAAACTATGCAAAGAAACAAGCTTGGAGGCAGTTATCTGGAGAAGAGAGACTAGATATAATAATTTGGGTTCATAGAAGTTGGAAAAGAATTATGAATTTCTTAACAAATATAAGCAGAAAACTAGATCTGAACATAGGAACAGTAGTCGCACTATACCACAGAGGTATTAAGGATCCACTAATCGAAATGTTAAATGATGGAGAATTCAAACTACGAGACTGGAGCAGAAGAAGCAAAATGCTGAGAGGATTTTAGATTGCAAGATTGAGTACTACGATTATACCAAGAAACATTCCATGCGTAAAACTATATAGTACGAATGCACCCCATAATTTCTTCTTAGCAACCTCAAATTGTTCATTCGCACGCTTCATAAACTCATAGATATCGAATTTCTCCGATAGTTGTAGCCGTATTTCCACGAAACTGACGTAATTATAATACTCTAGAAAAAGAATCGCTATAAATATGCCTAAACAGACACCTATAAACAAACCAAGATGGTAGCCCAATTTGAGATAAGATAATAGAAAGCCTATAATTGATAGGTATATGGGGATTGTGATTAATACTGATGAAAGCGTAGTCTTCATAACATCATACATAAAACTCCATTCTCTAACTACCATCTCTAGTAGCATCCTCTGATACTCGAATTGTATATCTATCCCTTCCATGACTTCACCAACATAATCAAAACCTTTGCTACATATGTAGCATCGATTTTGTTAAATCGGTTCTTGATACTAGTGTGATACTATGGTGATATTCTTGGCTCTGAACTTGGATATTGGAGAACTTCATTGTGCATCTAAGCATCTTGCTTCTTCATATGAAATATCTGGAGAGATCATTGAGAAGCTTGTTAGACTTGGCCTTGACTATGAAGACATTGTGAAAGCCAGGGGTCTTATCGGGGCTCTTTGGATCAGATTATTGCGGATTATTAAAGGTCATCTTGAGGAAAACTATCTAATTAATTCTGTTGTAGAGATTATCGATACTGTAAGACGCATCCGGGCAACTTTTCACAATACTCTCTATGATATTCTACTATCAAAATTCGATAACGCACTATTCATCGAGTTTCTCAAAATTATTGGAAACCTTTACAACGTAGAGATCCACCTAATAGATTACCTCATATTATGCGTAAGAGAGGTGATGAAAAGTGAGCGTAAAGAAATTGTTGAAAAAGAAGCAAAAGCCTAAGAAGAAAAATGAGAAGACTGACGAGGATCTCGATAAGTTATTCTTAGAAGAACTAGAAAAAGAGAAAATAGATTGCTGTGGCGAAGACAGATATGGAATCTAGCTTTCACTCTTTTCGTTTTTTAAGTAGATGTGATAGGAAGCCTCCCTTTATTTGTGCTTCCATTGCTGAAATCCAAGTATTTACGCTTTCTTTCAGGACTTGAAGTAACCCTAGTAAGAGTTTAAATTTTCTCTCATCAAGGTTTTGAACTGGTTCTATGAAGCGGAAGTATTCTATAAGTTCAACTATTTTTCGCGCCAAAGCTGTAGGA
>CBDULE010000158.1:0-1736 GCA_965367995.1 uncultured archaeon
GCTAAAAATAATAGTACAATATTTAATAAACCAAAAATTGAAGCTACTGGGTTAATTAGTTCCCTTCCTATGAGCTTAGCATCAGCGTTTCTAACCGCATTTCCAATTTTTGGAAAGGTTACTAAGATTAATATCATTGCTCCCAATGATATCATAATAAATAATCCTTCGATGAATAATAAGGTTTTAGTTGCTGGATCTGTTAAGAGAATTTTAAGCAGATCACTTAGTGGGGTAAGCCAAGTATAGAGAAGGCTTAATACTATAATTACGATTGAAAGAACTGATAATAATAATTTAGTGAGTTTAAACCTAAATAGCAAGCTTAAGCACCGACCTTATGTTATTCTCTAAGGACCCTCATAAATTTTTAGTATTTTAGCGTAAACATGCCTTGGATTAAGATTATTTATCTCTATAATATCTCTTAGATATTTAAGTTTTAAACGAGGAGAGTTTTTCATTACAATCCTGGTGAGCTTAATCTCTCCTTTTGCGTAAATAAACCATAACTCTCTCTTCAAAATTTTCTCTCTTTCAGTTCTAGCAAAGAAGCCTACAATAGGAAATTTAGCATCAATCGGGTCACTTGGCAAGGGTACTACTAAAACATAAAAAGCATCATATATTTTCGTATAGGATGCAAATTTTATGAGTTGCTTTGTCCCAGTATAGCTTTCGAATATTGTGTCCTCTACCTCTATGATTATGACATCTCTAGCTGCTAGATAATCAACATTTCTAACAGTATTAGGCTCAAAAGCGATAAGCCCCTCTTTCTTAAGAATTGATGATATTATCTTATAGAGATGGTCCTCACCAACACCTTCAAAGAACAACATGTTTCTCTACCTTTTCTGCGAATTCTCTTGCTTTCTTTCTAAATTCGTCTCCGTCTAGTCTGACAAGCTCGGAAAGCTCATCAAGAAGACTATCATACTCATCCCTAGATATGATGCCAGAGTCGAATAGGCTCCTAAGGAACCTATGAAGTGACGAGAAATCCTTATTGAGTACTACAGATCTAATTATTCCTGATGAGACTAGCGCTTCCTCTATCATTGTCAATAACCCTTGATTAAACATCTCCCTATTTAATTAATAGTCTAGGAATCTTTAATAAAACTATTGTGAAGACGATTCCGCTATTCTAAGAACGTGAACACTTAATCTCTTGCAAAATCAGAATTTTTTGCCACACTATAAAGTTTTAAATCGGGAATTGAGAATATTTTATTTAGTAATTGTCAAGAGGGTTTAAATAGTGCTTGAATTTTATACTTATGAAAGGCCTAAAGAATATGTGGAGCTTTTAGATCAGCTTGATTATAAAATACTGCTTACTCTTTCTGAGAGAATTAAAGCTGATATCGCCGATATTCAAAGAGTTGTTGCAGCTCCGATGAGAGAGATAACTAGCAGATTAAAAAGATTAAAGGCTTTTGGGTTAATAAGGGAGAAGAAAGATGGTTTGATATATTACTCTTTGTCTATACCAATATTAACAAAAGACGAGCTTAATCGCCTTCTAGCATTGACTTATAAGCATATAAGAGTTTGGGAGGTAAGATTTAAAGATGTCAAACTGGCTGATATCAGGGATACGACTTCAAAGCTTTTTGCTGGTAGGATCAGCAAAGAAAATCTTGAGTACATAATTCTAACAAAAATTCTGCTTGAAGAATTTTTATCTAAATTCTCACAGAATGGAATCATAAGAAGTCAATTATCTGGTG
>CBDULE010000159.1:0-1697 GCA_965367995.1 uncultured archaeon
TTTACAGCCTTAGCAGTGTACTCTCCTTTTTTCTCACCATCTAATAAAAGTGTTATTAGGGATGCAAATATGCTGGAGAAGTTGATGGAAATAGCTATATAGTTGTAAGGAATTACAACACGCCAAGCTTCTATGTTTCTCAAATTCATGCTGTTTATTATCCTAATCAATATCTCCGGAGTTTTGCCTATCAATCTATTCTCTTTTAAGCATACACCAACAATAGATGCAAGCATTGATGAAAGTAATTGAGCATAGTTTCTCGATCTTACTGGCTCTCTTCTGAGAACATCCAAAACATCATTAGTAAAATCTTCTATCATACTGACTGCTCTTTTCTTATCAAGAATATCATAGGCTATTGCTAATGATATTCCTACACCTTGAAAGACGTTAATAATCGTTGAAATGAATATTGGAAAAGAGTCTTTGATGAGTCTCTTATAATATTCCTTATATATCCCAATCATATCGTTTAATAATTCTGTTTTCTCCTCCTTATCCAGCACAGGAGACTGTAGCATTAATGTTTAAAGAAACAACAATATCTCTAAAATTTGAGAATAGGTCAAGATAGCTCTATTTACCTCACTCCCTCTAGGTACAAGCCCTAATATTCTCCTAATCATGCTTGTTTTTACATACTTTGAAAGAATTTCTTCTGCCCTACTAGCATCTTCTTTAAGCGTACTTACGTAGTTCTTAAATTCATCATAACTCGTTATCGAATATGCTCTAGTTATTATTTCATTCCTTTTAAGAATCATTATAAGGTGATAGTGAAGATAACCGGACATATCTCTGAATTTCTCTGCAAGCTTCTTAGCTATCGATGGCATTCTAGCTAGATTAGGTGTGATTAATGCAACAGCTTCTTCTATGTCACAACTTTCTATATCAATCTCTTTCACGATTTCTGTGAATAATTTAGAATATTCGAGTGGCGTTATTTTATCTTCCAACAATGCAATTTCAGCCTCAAAAAGCTTCCTAATGTTATCCTTGCCCACGTTCTTAACTAACTTCTTTATGGTATCAATTGGAGGACATGGCACATTAGTCATACTATAGAGCATCAAACAAGCTCTTAATGTCGCTGGACTTGGGTCATTATTCATTATACCAACAGCACATGCATGAGTTATATCTCCATCAAGTAAATATTCAAATGAGCTTTTTCTCAGCTCTAATTTGATTTTATTCATATACTTTAGCCATTTTTTCTCCGCCATATCAAACCATTTCTTGCGTTCTTCTTCCAAATTGACATCAGCAAATCTGCGGAGTTTTACCTCTATAGGTTTCCATAAAATATCAATGATCTCTGGAACGGAGACAGGTATATCTTCAGTTACTATCGAATCTATTATTTCTCTAACCTTGTTGCTTAATTTTTGAGTAATGACATCCCAAGCCTTAATGTCCATCTCATCAATCTTTTTAGCTATAAGATTTACAATCCCCCAGAAGTAATCCGAAGGTTGGCTTACAATCGCAACAACTATAGCTCCATTTTCTGCTCTCTTAATTAACATCTTTCCGAAATCTGTATCTACCTCTTTAAGCTTGCCAACACCTATACTCTCACTGAAGGTATCTAGAGCAGAAATTAGAGAAGTAAGAAAGTCATGACATCTGTCTCTTATACACATCTCCGAGCCCACGAGACCTCTCTACATCTCGTATGCCGTCTTCTG
>CBDULE010000160.1:0-1661 GCA_965367995.1 uncultured archaeon
TTTCAAGCAGAAGACGGCATACGAGATGTAGAGAGGTCTCGTGGGCTCGGAGATGTGTATAAGAGACAGCCTTATGGCATCTCTCCGATAAGACCTAAAAAGCCCATTAAAGATGTCAATGGATGGAGAATATCAGAAGGGGACTCCCTTATTTTTACCGTTGGTATTGTGGATGATAATGAGAATAATATGATCAGTAGCATTATAGAAGGATATACTAAGAAAGACGAATGGCAAATTCTCGGAATTAATGTCAAGATTGATATGATTAAAATTGAAAAAGTAGATATAACGGCCTTATCTAGCAGAGTGGGTTTAATTTTTAGAACCCCAACAGCTTTTTCATCAAAGAAAATAAAGTTCCCAATACTCTTCCCAATACCATATATCCTCTTCTCCAATTTACAGAATTTATGGAATGCTCTCATGGACGAAAAGATAGAGGTTGATGTCGCAAAATGGGCTAAAGAAAATGTTTATGCTAAAGCCTACAAGCTCGTCACTAGGGAGATAGTAATCAAAGGAATGAAGTTAACAGGGTTCAAGGGAAGGATTGAATATATCTTCCTAGATAAAAGCATGCTAGAGATAATCTCAAAGTTCTTTGCACTGGGAAAAACAATAAATGTAGGCATTAAAAGAACGTTTGGAATGGGCGTTTTTGATTATGTAAATCTTAAATAAAACTTTATTACGAAAAATCATCTACACTAAATTGTTCTCAAAATACCATATCCACACTTTGTAAACCATTTATTGTTTTGTGTCACTCCAAAGTATTCTAATAAGTTTGCTAGGAACTTATGTGATGAACCCTCGATGCGAATCACAATCTTAGATCCTCGGAGTGCTAGATTAGAATACGGTTTTCCATCTTTCTCATCCCAGTAAACAATTCTTGAGAATATTATCTCACCATGTAGTTCAACTTCTATCTTTGATATGTTTAGACCGTAACTACTAGCAAGATCGGAAATCCCTCTGACTATCGAGTTTGTGATTTTCTCATTGGAAGAAAGCGGTATTGGTGTTTGTATAATATATGATACTTCTTTTTTATCTGGTCCTGTGCCATATTTCAATGGTTTTAAACTTAATACTTCAACATGTTCTATGAGCCCAAAACCCCAGCTTCTTCTTCCTCCTAAACACCCATATTTAGTAAGTAATATCGCTTCTCTAATCACATCTATTTCATCTGAAAGTTCTTCGCTAGATACTAAAACAACGCTTCCTTCTATATTTATTAGGCGACCTAGACGAGGCATCAATACCTCGTAAAAGAATGACGATGAGCCTTCACAGACGCGATGATTGGATCTCTCTATGCGGATGCCTGGAGACTGCACAGTGATGACATCATTGGTTATCTGTCCAAAGTGAAAATAAGCGCCATTTCCATGAGTGTTATTTCTAATAAGATTAGGCTTATCCCCCTATGACTGTTGCTGTGTATATATGCCTTATATACTTGCCTTTTTTGGCTTTATTTCTTCTCTATGCCTCCTAGCTTCCTCCTTACGCCAATTTAAACACGACTTTATCAGCATAATAAGCCAACAATTGCCATAATTATGATAGAATGCAAAGAACGAGACATACAATTGGAGATTATACCTATTCACGCCCCTATGAATCCTAAGAAAAGCCCTAAGCCAAGA
>CBDULE010000161.1:0-1648 GCA_965367995.1 uncultured archaeon
GTTGAAAGTATTGTAAAAAGAAAGCTTAAGTTCTAAGCAATTTTCTTAGTTGATAGCTTTTAATTCATGACCTTCTACTCTTCTCAATGTTTTCAAGTATAATTACGATGCAACTTGTTATTGATATCACAAAAAACATTATAGATATAGCTAGAATTATGTTAAATTTTGTGTTGTCAAATGATAATGAACCACTTTCTTCTGGAATCTCTCTGTTATTTTTATTATCATTATCTTCGTCACTTGGAGGCTCTTCACCCTTATTTATATGGCCCCAATATGCTAAGAAATCATATTTAATAAATCTTGTCTTGTTTTTGTATCCAGAGAGAGGGTCTAATGGGTCAAGATTTGCTTTGACTTCATCACAATCAAACACGCCATCATAATCAGTATCTCTAAATAAGGGGTTTGAGCTTATATTAAATTCAATTAAGTCGGATAAACCATCACAATCGCTGTCATTATTAAAAGGATTTGCGAAGAATGCTTGCTCATCCAAATTTTTAAGACCATCAAAGTCATCATCGCTTTCGGGATTTGTAGCATTATAGAGATATTCCCAAGCATCAATTAATCCATCTAAATCAGAATCATGCCAAAATCCATGTATTTCATTATAGCAGGGTTCGATACCAATTGAAATCTTAGCAGTTAAGTTGAACTCTACCGGCTCTTCTGAGTAAAGGAGAATCAATCCATGCTTATCAGCTACCCATCGCAATGCCGAAGAGTTGCTCTCTATTTCTACCTTATAGAGATACTCCGCATCAGGACCATCGTAGTAAGGATTAGCATATTCTGAATTTTTGTTTCCTAATGGTATCCATATGGCAGATAGGCCTGGAAGTTTTTCCATGAACATCATCCTAACCTCTTTAGGCTCTTTAGTAATGTTAGCGAAAACGCTTATATACTGCAAGTTAATCAAAGAGAGCGGATACCATTTTGGTCTTATTTTTCCGAGTAAGTAAATAAATGGAGTAGTAGTATGAGGTATTGCGATGTTTATTTGCCTACCATAATAATCATAAAAACCACTTCCATTCTTCCAGTAAACAATTATTTTCTTCCACAAGAATCCTCCCCAATAAGGATAGTTTGCTCCGAGAAAGTAAGGAGCTGACGAGAGATAATAATCTAGAGTGAATTCGCTCCAATCATAAACAAGGACTTCCTTTTTTATTTTATCCAACGAACCATCATAAGAGATTTTGACATAATGATAAACCGCTGGGGATCTTGGTCCTTCCCAATAATATATTGGCTTATCATCACCTATGCCAATTGTAAAAAGAAAATGCATTAATCCAGGAAAGTCCGGAATACTTTTATTTGTTAGATTAGCTTCATTATGAAATCTTTCTCTTAAATAAGATAATGTAACAACAGCTGGAGCTGCATATTTTTCTAATTGCGTCGAAGGATTCCAAATCCTATAGGGAAGGTATCTAATGGATCCAATAACACTCTTACTCCAAAACGCTTTGTCCAATGCTTCTGTAAGATTTAAAATCATCCTCTTAGTCTTATTGTCCTCTAGAACTTTTGATACAAAGATTAAAATAGGAAAGAAGAATGTTCTTGTTTGTGGTACTCCCCAATATACTGTCTTAGAACCAGTAAAAGGATTATAAAACTCCCAAAG
>CBDULE010000162.1:0-1611 GCA_965367995.1 uncultured archaeon
GGCGACCACCGAGATCTACACCGTCTAATTCGTCGGCAGCGTCAGATGTGTATAAGAGACAGTTCTTATTAAGTCTTCTAAAGCTGGCAAATCAACATCTCCTGACTCAATGATTCCAATAATATCTTCCTTGAACACATTTATAAAATACTCAGCAAATTTTTCGTCAACCAATGAGAGCATTCTCAACAATCCTACAACATTACTTAATTTTGATGTTTCGATTAGATTTTTTGTCACAATGATGAGAGTATTCATGCTTTTAACTAGAAGCTCTTTCAATAAGACCTTATTTACATCATATAAGTGAAAGAATAAGCTTTCAATTACAGATAGATTCCTTGCAGTATGTAAAACCCGATCAAAGAATCTACTAATTCCTCGAACTATTTCTCTAAGCTTAGCTATAAATTCGCGACTGAATATTTTGCGCCTTTTTCTTATTATGCCTCTCAATATAAGCATAAAGCTAGAGAGTTCATCAATGCTAGGAACATGAGAACTTTGGAATATACTATCAAATGCTTCAATAGCAATCTCCTCTATCATCTTAACAAAATTTTTATGGGATATTAGAGCTTTTGTATCTCTCCAGGGATAACTTAAAGAGCCAATCTCATTAAAATCATACAAGAATTGAGCTAATTCCTTTAAAGTAAGACTAGAGAGTTTCTCTTTGAACTTCTCTCTCACGACGTTGGACAATTTTATTTCAAGTCCTCTACTTATGCAAATTATTTCAAATATCAATCTAGAGGTGCCATAAACATCTTCAGAGATTTTCTTAGCAAGAGTCTCTTGGTCGGTCAGAAGGCGAAGAATTATACTATAAACTTGCTGAGGATCTATTGTTCTTAAAGCATAAATCGTCCCTAAAATACAATGTATATTACACTGCATCTCACTAGACATGATATCCTCAATTATAACATTAACGATTTCTGAATAAGCCTCCTTATTCACTTCGTACAAATCTCTAATAAAGCTCATTATATCATCATACGATTTTGGCATCAAAATCTTATTTTTGAGGTCCTCAATATTATCTACCAATGTAGCTGAGAATTTGATAGCTTTCTCTAAGCTTGTATCTCGTATAAATCTCATAAAAGATGCTAAATCATGAAGCTCTATATTCCTTAAATTAGAAATTACTTCCTTCTCTATAGCTGGACATAAATCAACAAGAAGTGGATGAAAATACAAATATGGAAGCCTCAATAACACAAAAAACTTATCTAGATTGGTCTTAAAGTAATCTTTCAAATCATATAGGATTCTCATGAGATCAAAAATAATTGTTGGATAATTCATTATAGAAGTCAGAAATGAATCCAGTGCCTGAGCATCACATTCTTTTATCAGATTTTTAATGTGACGCTTCACTTCTGAATCCTTACTAATTAAATTTCCGAACTCGTAGATAAAGCTTATGTAGTTATCTTCGCCCTCCATTTCCTTAATAAGAGATGAAAGCTCTTGTAAACTCCTAGCTAACAAAACTCTATCTTTAACGGAGTTCTTCACGAGATATTCACCATATAATCTGTCTCTTATACACATCTCCGAGCCCACGAGACCTCTCTACATCTCGTATGCCGTCTTCTGCTT
>CBDULE010000163.1:0-1529 GCA_965367995.1 uncultured archaeon
GGAGGATGAATAGAATATTCCTGAATAAGAACAATAGAAAGCCACGAAAATCCAGATTCAGAATTCTCTTGGCATCCGTAAATAATTGGAGAAGCCAGGTTGCACCTACTAAGTATGTTAAGACTAAGATGAATAAGAGATTGCGTTGCATGTCCCACCACATGTTCAGAATTGTGTGGAACAAGTAGCCAATAATAAGACCGCTCAGTATTACGACCTGAAGGATCCCTTCATGAATTCTGTTAAAGTCTCTCTCCATCGTATTGGGAGCTTTTGATATAGTTGATTCTATAAGATAAAGAAGAGAAGCTATTGAGAAGTAAGTGAAGATCGGAGGCTCCAATAGGACTTCAAAATTAAACAAGAGCTGAGTGGGAGGACTAGAATAAATCGGTTTAGATAATCCTCTTGGATGGGGATAAAATATTGCGAAGAAATACACTAGGACAGATCCAAAAATCAATAATTTCCTCGATAAAACAATCCATTGAGATGGTACTACTTGGATTCCAAAGAAATCATAGAGTGTAAAAGGCAAGTCAATAGAAATTTCGTAAAAAAGAACTGCATAAATAACGATTTTAGTAAATCTTAAGAACCATTTTGAGAGAATATGCTCCCTCATCCTTATGTACAGAAACAGAAGTACGAATAAAAAGGCCAGCGGCAACGCAAGATTAAGCTTCACAAGCAAGCTCCAGCCCATGATTAGAACCGATATAGCGAAGCTTCGGTAATTGACTCCAATGTAGAAAGAGGATCTATTACGGATTTGGGGAACTATTTCAAAGCTCCTGAGCAGATAAAATGTAGAGGAAAGAGCTAATCCAGCATAGAGAGTGTCTGGGAGGAGAAACGATGATATCGTTAAAATTATCGGGCAGGTAATGAGGGGGACCATAAGAATAAGAGAGAGAAAATATTGCCTCCGTTTAAGAATTATTAACAAAATACCATAAGCTCCTAATGCGGCCAATGCCACAGAGATGTAATTAATGACAAATGGATTCTGGAACAGTAAAATCGACATGCTCAAGAGAGATATCCATAACCATCGCCCCATCCAATACGCAGCCATCCTCGAGAAACTAGCAGTTGCTGGAAGAAATATTTTCTCACGTAAGAACAAATATGCCCTCAGGAGATAGACAGCCTCGTCTGGAGTCCAGAATCGATAAATGCCCGCCCCCCAATAAACAGATATAATTACCGCGAGAGAAGGAATCACGAGAAGGATAATTAGTTGATCTATATTAAGAAAGCGCACTGTATTCTTCTTGCCGAGTTTCAGCTCTAATATTATTGTCCAGAGAAAAATTGCAATAGCGTAGAGTATCGGAAGGTAATGCGCTAACCCTGCGATAATGACTATGAAGCCAATAGAAAATAGCAATAATAATGCCAAAAGAATGCTAATAATCAATAATTCAATCACATTGATGAAAGATGGGGGCCTGTCTCTTATACACATCTGACGCTGCCGACGAATTAGACGGTGTAGATCTCGGTGGTCGGCGTATCATTAAAAA
>CBDULE010000164.1:0-1526 GCA_965367995.1 uncultured archaeon
TTAAAGATAGGCTTCATAGATTTAACAAGTTTCCTCTATTAAAACTTGAGTCAAAGGCTTATAGAGAATGAAAGAGAAATGTTAAGAATTGAGGGATTTTGTAAGTAGTAGACAAGCCCAAAGGGCACGAAAACCAGTATTTGAACTAATGTCCAAAATTCAACCAGAAATAATCGACTATTTTAAGATTCAGATAAAATTAAGACAAGACCGCCAAATGTAACTTTTTGCACCGTGATAATAAATAGAAAAGAATATACGACAATTAATTAAACTGGATGAAACCATCATCCTAACCTTAACATTGTCAATTAAACTTTTAGGTTTAAGATGGTTTGGTGATAGTTAAGGGTTTCATCAATATTCTAACCTTTACCCTAACTTTTCTAGCATTAAAGAGGATAATTAAAGTAAAGCTTGAAAAACAAACTTTAACCAAAAATTAGTAACCTTAATCATAATGGCCCTAACCGTTTCAGTCATACAAAAACTCATCTGCAATCCAATTCTACTCCCAATCTACATACTCATAGGCGCCGCAACCTATCTCTTCCTGATTAAATTTCTCAAAGTCATCAATAAACATGACCTTTTATTGTTAAAGCAAATTGTAGGAGAAAATACACAAAACTAATTGAAAGATTAATGCTCTAAAACTAACAGTGTGTTTCTTCGATTTTCTTTATGTATCTTAATGTTTTTCAATAATTCGCATGCTATTTAAGTTAATCTAAGCTTTGAAGTTAGTAGATATATTTTGGATGAGAGGTTTCATGACTTCGAATAATATATGTTTAGGATTTAAAATCGTATAATTGGAGGATAAATAGAGTAATGCAGGCAGCTCTGAATACTTGGGCTCAGATCGTAGCTACGTTTATTGGGATAGGTTTCGCATTATATCAAGCTTTGCTCTATTATTCAAGGGAGAAGAGAGATGAGTATCAAATGAAGATTATGAGGCTTTCTTAAAGATTGGTTAGGGAAATTTATTATTGAGGGGGCGATTGAGGATTTATTAAGACCACCAGAATTAGGTTGATGGTGTAGGCCTACTACGCGAATTATACTATTTAATGTTGAGGGAAAGTGGAGGAAAGCTGATATAGATGGTATAAAGCGTGTGCTTAAAGCTGTTATAGATGAGTTTAATAAGAGTCGTAAAAAGATGTGGGGAGAGGTTGGTAAACTAGGTTTTCATTCTGCGATGAATGCTCTTTTTAATCAGACACGTTTTAAACTTCATGGTCTTTTCTCACTAATATATAGTGAATTTCCTCTGCCTCTTAGGGGTATTGAGGATTTGAAGATTGAGAGTGTAAAAATTTGGCATATTTTGAGAATAAAATTTCTCTTTTAACCAGATGGAAAGAATATTTTGATGAGTACTTTGACACTGTAATTGATGCTTATTATAGTTAAGATATGTTCTTTGCGAGCTTAATAAAGTTGAGTCACGTTCACTTAAGACTTTATTTAACCAATTAATGGACTATTCTAAAGCTAAGAAGCATATAGCTTCTTTT
>CBDULE010000165.1:0-1525 GCA_965367995.1 uncultured archaeon
TAAAAGACTAATCTTAACCTTTTATTTATGAGATTATTTGTTTGAATCGGTATTCATTTTTATATCTTGCAAATCGGTGTTAGAGATGTCTTTCCAAATAGTAAAAGCATGCGGCTCAGCTTATGATGTTGGAGTTCAGATTGGTAAGCACTTTTCGGAGCTTTCTCATAAAATACCTGATTCAATCTACAAATCTAAAGTTGTAAGAAAATCTTTGCCAAAACTCACTCCTGTCGCAATTTTAAGAGAATATGCCAAAATGCTTGCTAGGAAGATAAGGAAGAAGGTAAGAAATCATTATCCCTATATTGACGAAATAATAGAGGGAATTGCAGAAGGAGCTGGCGTGAAGCCAATATTAATATATGAGTTAAACGCTTTTGAAACAATATCAGGAGGACTAAGAGTAAAAGACTTGTTTGCTCCATTTATTCAATGTACTGGAGTTGTCACTCCTAGATTTGTCGCAAAGAACTATGACTTTCCAGATGAGCTTGAGAATTACCAATATATAAGAATATGGAGGATTAATGGGCATAATGCTACTTTTAGTTTAACCCATCACTTTATTCCAGGAACTCATGCGGGAATTAATGATAAGGGTATTGCTTTAGTCTATACATATGTAGAGAGCTCGGATGCCATTGTTGATAATATCCCAACATCGATAATATTAGAAGCCCTACTCCAGGAAGTTAAGAGCTTAGATGAAGCAATAGAGTTTATTAAAGAAGCTCCAAGAGCTACAGGAGCGAATATATTGATATCAGATGGAAAGAGAGCGGTGATAATCGAGGAATCTCCGACAAAGATTAATATCAGAGAGGGAGAGGTTCTGGTCGCAAGTAATCATTACGTATCAGAAGAGATGCAAGATGTTAATTTACCTGAGGATAAAACTTATCCCGCAAGAGACTTCAGGGTTAGGATAATTGTGTCATCAAGAATGAGATATGATAGAATGCTACAACTCGTGGAAGATGGTGTTACACTTGAAAAATTAATGGAAGCATTTAAGGATCATTACCCAGAGCCGGGAGAGAATTCAATCTGCAGACATGGGCCTTATTGGCATACTCTATCATCTATAATCTTTGATTTAAAAGAGAAGGTTTTATATGCTACTAAAGGCAATCCTTGCTCGAATCCATATAGGAAGTATGAAATAACGTTTTGCTAATAATTCGTGCGGTAGCGGATTTAGAAATGTTAAAATTGTTATTCATACGATTAATAAACAATAGGATGGTGTGATATATTAGGAGATGAATGACTTTGAGAGCTAGTGATGCTGATCTACAGAGGAATAATGCAACAATAAACGGAAAGTTGAGAGAGATTGTAAAGAGGATACTTGAAATTGGCAAAGAGAGAGTTCTTTTTATAGCTCTTTTTGGGAGTAGAGCAGAAGGTTACGCTAGACAAGCATCTGATTATGATATTGCAGTATATTATGACTGTCTCTTATACACATCTGACGCTGCCGACGAATTAGACGGTGTAGATCTCGGTGGTCGCCGTATCA